>NZ_CP147840.1 GCF_037338445.1 Salinibaculum sp. SYNS191 | reverse complement strand
GATCGGGAACATGCTCGTCGGCGAGGATGTCCAGCAGCAATCGGTACAGGGCTTGTCCGCCGCCGCAACCGTCGTTGCGCCGCGGACGCCCCAGACCCAGTGACTCGAGACGGCGAGGTCACCGCCAGGAAGGGCGTGCTCGCGAGGGCGTGGGCAGAGCTTGTCCTCGCGCGTCACGCGGACCACCTCCAGTCCTCGAACGTGCTCTGGCCCTCGACATCGGGCCGATCACCCGGCATCGGCACGTTCTCGACGGTCTGCTCACCGTCTGGCTCGGGATCCGTGGCGTAGACCGTCTCACCAGCCTCGACGTCGTCGGCGTCGTCCTCCGGTCGTCGGGCGACTGCACCGGGCGCTCGGTGATGTGCTGGTAGGTACCGTCGAGCGGCTGGCCCTCGTAGGTCCGCTCGACCATCAGCGCTCACCTCCGTAGCGACAGCCCACACAGCGGCCCTCGCTGTCGAGATACTGCTCGTCGACGCGGTCGCCACACTCGATGCAGACCCGCGAGAGTTCCGACAACGAGTCGGGGAGACTACTCACGTGACTCACCTCCGTGCTCGCACCCGCTGATACCGCAGCCAGTCAGCCCACAATTGGGGCACTCCCAACAGTCGTTTCCTGCTGGATTCGGCTCGCCCGCAGGTGGTACACTCGCCAGGGTTCCGCGTGATACAACCAGTCAATTGAACCACCTCCGTCGTCGTGCGCTAAGTAGCGCTAAGATAGCAGATGTGGTTCTATGAGACTCTCTACTCCCGAGTATCGCGTTTCCGTGGTTGTTTGCGGTGGTTCGCCTCAGACTATACCCCGCAAATTCGGCAGTTTGAGTGGTCTGGTTTGAGGCACCCCCTACGCTTATGCCGGAAGAAGATCCGGCCAGGACTATGGAGGTAGCAATAACTCCAGAAGTTGTAGCGGCTTTCAGTGGTACCGTAACGGCTGTTGTTGCGGTTTTCCAACTACTTACCCACGACGGAGATGAAGGTGGGGATGACGACGACGATGGGTCTGGCGGAAACTCAGGAGGGGCGGTATTCCTACCCGTGCATGAACACGCGTTACGTAGGGCCCGTCGGTAATCGATAGATATCTCAGACATCGCCCTCACCTCCGTCGGTCGCGAGAGCCCGAGAAGTTCCAGACACGCCAGCGCCGGCCGCGTTCCGGTCGACCTCGTCCCAGGGTTTCGCTTCGCCATCGCGAACGATGTACCACTCACCGGGCGGCCGGTCCCGACCGTCGCGCTCTTCCAGGCGGTCGGGGCGCTCGCCGATTTCGTCCAGGCGCGACGCCCGGCGCTCCAGCATCTCGACGATCTTCTCGCGCGGCCCGCGGTCGAGTTGGTGCTCGATCTGGAGCCAGAAGTTGATGACGCGCTTGGAGTCGATGCCCTCGATGCGCTTCTGGATGAACCAGCCCGGCTCCGTGTTATACTGCGAGCCACTGTCGAACAGCGGCCGGTCGAGGAAGCGAGCGGGGTCTTCGCCGATCTTCTCGCGAAGTTCCGCGCTTCGCTCGTGCGTGTGACTGCGGGTTGCCCGGGTCTGGCCCTCACCTGCCATCGCCGGTCACCCCCCGACCGACGAGTTCGGGCCAGGGCAATTGCGCCACTTCCTGCTCGTGGCGGTCGACCTCGTACCAGCTATCGCGCAGGTGTTCTTCCAGGAGGGTCGCTGGGACGATCACCATCTCGACGAGGCGCTTCGCGTCCTCGTGCTCCTCGTAGACAGCCAGCAGGAACACGCCGCTCTCGGAGACCATTGCGTCGAGCTGGTCGACGGGAATCAGCCACCGCCCAGGCCGGTTTCCGCGCGCGCCGTTGCTGACGTGGCGCTTGCAGGCCTTGATCTCGACTAGCGTGTCGGCGTCGACCAGCGGGATGCCGCCAAAGGACACAGTTGGGGCGGTCCGCGGGCCGATCACGTCCGTCGCGACGGCGTCGTAGAACGCCTCGGCGTTGCCCGCGGCCTGTAGGCCGTCGACGGCGTCTATGACGAGTGCCTCGACGTCCTCGCCGATGGCTTTCGGCTCTGCGAGGATCTCGCGAGCGACTCACGCCTGGTCACCTCCGTGGTCGTCAACGTCAGGTCCGATATACCGCTCTGGAACTGGAACCCATCGAGCCTTCCCGTCGCGAAACTTGACTTTCAGACCGGCCATGCTGTCGTTGAACCCGGGAGCGTTCCGGCCTGCACAGTTGGACGGGAAGGTCAGATTGCAGTCCTGACACTCCCATCCGAAACATTCTGGAACGATTCCCGGAAGCGGTTTGCCGCCGCTCTTCGAGTGCCCGACATAGCGTCCGCAATCGGGACACGTGGGCTTGTACTCGTCATGCTCCAACTGTGCCACTTCCCGCACGTCGGGGTTGCGTGAGAGTGCAACCTGGCCGCCATCGGTCTTCAGCCGCTCGTCGTCTCGGGACACGCGACCGTCAGCAAGCGCGTCCTCGAAGCACGAAGAGCACAACAACTCCCGACCACCATCGCACACCTGAATCGCTCGCAAGGCTTCTTCGCGGTTGGAGACGCCGCAATCCTCGCATCGAGCAGTCTCATCAACTGGTAGTCCGCCATCAGCGACCAGACGTGCTTCCGGATCCTCGTCGAGGACCTCGCGCTCGTACTCGAAGGCGAAGTCCAACCGATCGCGCCAGAGGTCGACGAGATGTCGGCGCTCGCAGGTCCGCAACTCGTCCAGGTCGACACCCGGCGATGGCACGTACGACCGGGGCCAGCCCGTGCCGTCGACCAGCCCCTTCGGCACGTAGCCCTCCCCATCTGGATTCGCGACCGCGGGTCCAACCGTCTCGACGACGTTCGCGCTGACGAGGTGACCGTAGCGGACGCGGATGATGCGCCCCTCCTTGATCTCACAGCTGACGGCCAGACAGCGCGGCCCTCGCTTCGAAGGGTCCTCCGCGGCTGGGTGGTCGAGCCAGCTCTCTGGGAGTGGCTTGTACGCGTGATCATCTCGCTCAACGGGCCACTCACTCGGCATCAGACGTCACCTCCCGCGACCGGGTCGAGCCCGATATCTTCCGGTCCGAAGTCCTCAGCGGCGAGCTGGGCGGCCAGCGACGACTGTCTGATGGGTGGGTCGTAGGTCGGGTCGCCGTGGTCGGCGTCGATGTGAACCACGCGGCCCGAGCGGGAGTCTGCGGTCACCAACTGCGACAGCGGCGCGTCGATATCCCCAGTAGTCTCGCACTCGGGGAAGCAGTAGCGGCAGGGACCACGCTGGTCAAGATCGGTATCTTTCGCCGCGCGCCAGTCGTCGTGGTTGTCGATCGTCTCGTGACACGCGGGGAGCGGGCCGCCGACGATCATGGGCGGCACACCCCCTCAGCGCGCGCTGGACACTGCGGTTGGTCGTCTGGATCGAACGACTCACCACAGTACAAACAGCGGGGGTTCGGTAAGGAATCGGGGTCGAACTGCCGCTGTTGCTTAGACACAGCGGCTCACCCCCGCGATTTGAGAAGTGACTTCCGGATGTTGTTGCCGGAATCCCTTAAGGTAGGATGGGTTCGGGCAGATTTCGGCTACGAACCTATCGCCGTCCCTGGTTTTGGACCGATACCACTGTCGTTACTCGTGCGTTCTGGTGTCATCGTCAAGTGAAAGTGCGTCGAGGTGGCCGCGGCGGCGCACTTCGAGTTCGCGCCGCGGATCTTCCTTGTCGTAGTGTTCTTCGATGGTATCTGGGCTGGAGTTGACCCGATCTGCAATGACCTCAATCGGGACGCCACGGGAGAGCTGCCATGTAATCGAGCCTGTCCGCACCTGGTGGGGCGACCGACTTGACGGACATCCGCTTGCCGTGACGTACGACAGATACTCACAGGAGGCCGGGTCGTTCTCGTGCGGGCAGGGGCCGTGCTTGCAGGGGACCGTCGCCAAGTAGCACCAATCGCGGATAGTACTAGTCGCCGGTCGCCCTGCCTCGCTGGGGATGAGCGGCGAGCGGCCGTACCTGTCGGAGATGTCCATCCGCTCGCGATCCAGGAACTCGGCAAGGACGGCCGTCGGCTCGTCGAGCAACCCGACGTAGCGCTCGCCACGACGACCCTTCTTGAGCTCGGTGCCGGTCTCCGGCCGGTGCTCGAATCGGAGCCACTGTTCGTCGGCGTTGAAATCTCGCACATCGAGACTCCGTAGCGCCCCCGACCGACAGCCGACGGTCCAGAAGATTTCCAGGAGAGCGTGTGGGCGACTCGCGCGCTGGGGACTATCGCGATACCACGAGAGTAACGCCTCGCCACGCTCTGGCGGCAGCATCGTGTCGTCACTGCGGTCTGCTGGATCGACATCGGGTATCTCAACAGCCGTCGGGACAGCCTCGTCGACGACTCCAATCGAGACACAGTACTCCAGCCACTGCCGGAGCGTCCCGAGTTCCTTGTTAAGCGTGAGAGGTTTGGCGTTCTGATGGCGATGCAGCTGATACTCGTCAATGTCCCATCCGTCGATGTCACGAATGGAGTCGAACCCTTCTCGCTCGCAGTACTCGACGAACAGTTTGAGGCGGTACCACAGCGTCGACAGCGTGGAGTCGCGAACGTCTGGTCGTCGACGATCAAGCCAGCGCTCCGCTGCCTCGCGTGGGGAGAGATCGCGGCCATCACTCATCGCTCCCCTCCGTCCAACATCGCTTCCTTCGCCTGGCGGACGCGCTTCAGTTCCTCGGCGCTGCCGCCCTGGTCGGGGTGGGCAGTCTTCGTCTTCTGACGGTAGGCCGCCTCGACGACGTCTTCGGGAGCGTCCGGCGTGACATCGAGGACCTCGTGCGGCGCTGGCTGGTCGGCCGGCGCGTCGGCGACGATGGCTTCTTCGTTGCCGCTGGGCAGCCGCGCCGTCGCGAACTCGGACTGCCCGGTCGTCACCGGCCGGTCAGACATCTTGCGCTTCTCACGAATGTACAGCCCAATCGCCCGGGCGTTGTCCCGCCAGTCCGTGTAGTGATCGCAGGCGACGGCGAATTGCTGGCCATCTTTCGACCACCGGACCACGACCGCTGGATCCGACGGGTTGGCGTTCGCATACGGCATCCCGTCCTGTTTCCGGTGGGGAGCGGCCGTCGAGACGCGCCAATCATCAGCGCCGACGCGATCCAGTAGTTCCGTCTCGATGCGCCGAAGTGCCTCGTGGAACGTAACGCCGAACTTCGAGGTGTGGACGCGTTGTGACGCGGGCGTCCGTTCGAATTGTGCCGGCCAGTCGACCGCTCCGTCCGTGCGGTCCTGCTGGCTCGTCATCTATCCACCTCCAGCTCGTCACGCTCGAACGCCTGGTCGCAGGCTTCGAAACTACAGGCGTAGTGGTCGCCGCAGTTCTGGACGCCGGCGTGGCCGCACGGACAGATCGCGTCGCGGTTCGCGACGATCTCAGCCGCGCGCTCGCTGGCCCAGGATTCGACCTTCCAGACACGCCGGCTGTTCTCGGTCGGCATCGATTCACCGTCGTAGGCCTCCCAGCCCTCCTTGGCGATGACACTGTCGTGGGACAGTGAGCGAATCGTCCCAACGTAGTCCTCTGGCACATCGGCCATGAAAAACGTCTCCGGCGGGTCAGGCAACCAGTTGAGGAGGTCCGCATAGTTGCGGACGACCGAGCCCGCCTGAGGTGCGCCAGGGTGGCCGCCTTTGGACTGGCTCATGGCTGCACCTTGTTCTCCAGCAAGTCGTTCTCCCTCGCGTAGACGCGATTACGGCGCGAACACTCCTGGCAGCAGTAGAAGAGGTAGTCGTTCTCCAACTGCACGCGATAGTCTGCAGCAGAGTCACAGACTTCGTACGCACAGTCCTCGTCGTCGACTTCTTCGTCTGCTGCAACTGGCTCTGGAACGATAGCTGGCTCGTCTAGCTCCTGCTGCCCGCCGTCGGCGCGAACACTCTCGCCGTCAGGAAGGAACCGCTCGGTACAGCATCGCAAAGCAGCGGCCAGCGTCTCGTGGTCGTCGCCACAGAAATCACACACTGGCTGGCCACCGTCGGCCCGGACGACCGCCCCTCCTGGACCGCATCGACGCTGCCGGCCAGCTGGTCGAGGATGCCCGCCAGATGGCCAGCCGTCTCGCGTTGCATCTCAGTCATCTCCTCGGCGTCGGCCGCGAGGGCGCACTGTTTGCGGGCCTCGCGCAGTCTGTCGGCGGGATTCATGAGACGGCGCCCTCCTCGCGCAGGTCGTCGACCCGGACGGCCTCGCCGATATCCAGGTCTGCAACCTCGTCGCACCAGAGCGCGTCGTCCTGGGTGACGACATCGAGGTCGTACTCCTCCGCGTGCTCGCGGGACATCATGCGGATCTCGCCGAACGTCTGGCCGCTGTTGACCAGCTCGTCGTGGTTCGCGACGGTCGGATCCTCGCCGCTGTCATCAATCTCCAAGTCGGCGTCGTCCTCGTAGGCGATGAAGTGTACCGGGACGAACTCCTGCCCGCCGTCGGCGACGACCTCGGCTTGGCAGATGTCGGTCAGCGTCGCGAGATGTTCGGCCTGCACTTCGAGCAGGCGCTTCCCGGCGTGAGTCAACGCGTAGCGATTCGTGCGCTCGTCGAGGTCGCTCTTTTCGACCAGGTCGGCCTGAACGAGTTGATCGAGGTTCGGGTACAGCCGGCCGTGGTTGACCTCTTCGCCGTAGAGGTCTTCGAGCCGGCGCTTGATTTCGAGCCCGTAGCTCGTGGCATCCTCGTGGTCGATCTCCTGCAGGACGGCGAGCGTGTCGCGCTGGAACGCGGACAGGTCCGTCCAGGTGGTCGTGGTATCGGTACTGTCGGTCGTGGTGGTGTCGGTACTCATGAGTGGATCTCGGTGAGAACTGGGTGATCGTCGGTCGATACCGCGTGCCGGTGCGAACCTTGAAACGGTCGCGCGTCGTTGTCTTCCATGGGTCGGAGATCCGACCGACGCGACACCCGTGGTAGGGACACGGTGTCGCACCCAGCGAGTTTTTGCGGCGTGTCGCCGGGTAGAGACACCCTTCGGAGTGTCGCGTCGATCTGTATCACATGGATTAATGAGACTGAATAATAAATCTTCACATCAATCCATGTGGTTAACCACACGTATTCGTTATTGGAACCTGATAAGTTACCGGGCGTTGAATAAGGTAAAAGTGGCTTCCACACGTCAACCACCGGGGTGGATGCAGTTGCCCATTGACGACAGAATCCTTGAGCTGTTGTCTGAGACAGGTATTATACTGTCGCCCGCGGTAATCGCTATCAACATCGACAAATCCAGAGATGAAGTCAATCGTCGTCTTTCCAAACTTGTTGATAAAGGGATGGTAGAACGTGTGAAGAGGGGCTACTATCGAATTACACCAGACGGCGAAGCATATCTTCAGGGAGAATCCGAAAGCTCCTGACTGTTCTACAGATAGAAGCCGACGCGGTGTCAGATTTCCCTGATTGACATCACCTCGCAATCGTTCCGTTCTAAGAGTAAGCCGCGTTCGAGCTGACGATCCACAATTTCGGCCCCCAGGGCACGCACTGACTAGACCTGATGTTTGTATAACGCTTTGGGAGCCAATATTTTTTGAGAGTCTCTGTCGCTGGTTACGATGGGGTGCCCAAACAGCATCCCGAAACCTTCCTGGAATGACCCTCGGGCATCAGATAGCCCATTCACGGCACCGCCACCTCCTCGATGTCGAGTTCACGCACGAGCTGGTCGACCCACTCTGGTAACTCTGGCAGTGAGGTCAGCCCGGAGCCGGCGTTCGTCGTCTGCAGGTGCGCGACACCGTTGCTGACGTCAAAGGTCCAGACTTCGTCAGTAGCTACGCGGATTACGTCGATGCGGGCGTCGAACTCTGGGTGCCGATACTCGTCCTGGACGCTGATGCGATACTGCTCGCCGTTCATGTACCTGCTCGTCGACCGCGCGGCGGAGGCCTGGTCTACAGAGGCCATACCCGGAGCGACCGCCGGCCTTGTAAAAGGGTTCCCGCGCAAATTCACGGATAATCACGATTTCGCCCGGAGAGCTACTCAGAGAAAGGAAAACAACCCGTAGCGCCGATTCACGGAAATTCACGCTTCCACTGCTGTCAGGCGATTCACGGATTCACGCTTCTTCGATTTGCAAGACACAGTAGCGTGTCCCACGTCCGGTTCCAGCCTGTTCGATGAGGCCGTAGCGTTCGAGGCTGTTGAGGTACCGCCGACGCATACTCTGGCCGCGTGGCTCCTGGACGCGGCTTGCGTACCGGCCGTGAAGGTCTGTCGCTCGGATGCCCGAACTCCCCGCTTCGCGAATAATTTCGAATATCGCGCGCTGGTGCGTCCCCAGCGACCGAATATGGCGGTCGCGCACGTCGGCCAGCGCCTCTTCCTGGACGTCGTCGACGAGCCCGGACGTAATGGGACACTCGTCCGCACTGGCCGCCTCGGCCGCCCGCCGGAGTAACGCAATCGCTGTCCGAGCGTTACCGACGGCAAGGTCGGCAATGTAGTCAATCGCGTCATCGGCGACGCGGTCGCGCATCAACCCATATTCGACACGGTAATCGAGGATGTCGACCAGCTCGTCATGCGAATACGGGTCAAGATGCATCGTTCGGAACGTCCGCAGCCGACTCCGCGTCTCCGAGTTGATATCCGGGGCTGAGAACAACGAATCCTCGTCGACACAGATGCAGACCAGCGTCACGCCCGGGACATCGTACAGCGCATGCAGCAGGGCGAGGTCGGTCAGCGCGTTCACCTCGTCGATGATGGCAAGAATCTGCGAGTCTGCCTCACGGAGCAACCGGATGTAGTGAGCGCGGGGGGTGCCGTCGGGGCGCTGCGTCCCCAGGTCGGTCTCCCGCACGATCTCGGCGAGCGTCGCTGCAGGCGTCGGATCCGACATACAGTTCGCCAGGCCCCAGCGCACGTCGAACGTCTGTTTCGCTAGTTTCTTTGCGATGTACTTCGCCAGCGTGGTCTTTCCTGACCCAGTCGGGCCGAAAATAAACGCGTTCTCGCCCGAGCGACCATGGGTGAGTGGATCGAGCCACGAGGCCAGTGCGTCTTTCTGTCCATCACGGTGGTACAGGTCACGTGGGATGTATTCCGGGCGGAGCGCTCGGGCGTCAGTTATCATACTCAAAGCGTTCCAATAAGAGACAAGTAAGTGCGAGCCAAGCAGAGTGAAAGTGGTTTTCACCTGTTAACGTCTTATTTATTTATGAAACTGAGTGCGAAATATACGTTTTCGAACTATCAAACCTGGTAATAAGACCTTACTGTTATATGAGGTGATGGTCTACACGTGGCTAGGAACACGCAGTATCACGAGAAGGACATCAGGTTGGGATGGCACCCATCCTGTGTGCAAGTCCAAATAACACGGGCCACTATCTTAGCAGTTGTGGCCCATCTCGTATGCGCTGTGTGTCCGTGAGAAACCATGAAGCTACAACAACTTCGCAACGACGATGGTGCAGTCAGTCCAGTGATTGGCGTGATATTGATGGTCGCAATCACCGTCATTCTGGCAGCCGTCATCGCAACATTCGTCCTCGGTCTCGGTGACCAGGTGAGCGATACAGCGCCGCAGGCAAGTTTTGATTTTGTCGAGAATGGAAATAATATCGATATCACCCACACTGGTGGTGCAACCCTCGACGCAGCCAACATAAATGTCACCTACGGAACCTTCGTTGACGATGCGAATAACTGGGGTGGTGGGACGATATCCGCCGGTGACACATACACAACGAACGATAGCGTCAGTTCCGGAGATACAGTTCGAATTATCTGGGAGAATGATGCAGGAACGGACTCGGCAACCCTGCGCGAATACGAGTACGGCGGCTGATTAACACTGTTTTGAGGCGGTTTTTATGCCGATCGACGATAGGATAGAGATTTCGAAGCACCTTGCTGCAACCTACGCGGGCGGTCGCTACGACGACCCGTGGGGCCGCGTCCAAGAGTACCAGCGTGTGCTCGAATACACAGCCGAGCACCCGAACAAAGGATCGGCAGCTGTCGCGTCCGCACTGGACCTGCCGCGCAGCCGCATTCGTCCATGGATGGAATCGGACAGTCGCCCCGACCCCGTGCGCGCGATTCAGACTGCAGAAGACTACGGCTGGCTCGATCTCTCGTGGAACGACGAACAGTTTGAAGGATTCAATATTCTCGTCGCGTGGATATTTGCTGGCGGCTCAATCGCTACGGAGACGTACGCCCCCATGTTCACGGTCGAGGAAGAGACAATGCGATGCGCCTACACGGCGCTGAAACGCGCGGGTATCACCGATATCGACATAGAGAATGTAGACAGCGAGGGTCGCGCGACAGACCTCCGGCCGGGTGTCGATGGCGTGATTCTCGGACGGTTTCTGGCCGCGCTGGGTGGACCCGTCGGCACGAAAAACGCTGAGCGAGACTTCGCACTACCTTCGTATTTGGATGAAGCGCCAGCAGATGTCCGGATGGAATTCCTGCGAACATACGTATGGTTGCGTGGTACAAACCCACCCAAGGAGACGCGACTTGCAGTACAACTCGCGGAACAGCGGGACGCGGCGTTCAGACAGCAGCTCAAAGACCTGATCGAGTGGGCTGTGCCAGGGAGCGTGCGCGGCGACGGGACGACATTCCTCCTCACACCCCACGCCGCACGCGTTCTCGACCGACCACCCGAACTCTGTCACCGATGAGGCCTGCTATCAAATTTTGCAGGTTCTGGTCGACATCCGATATAAACCTCTAGGATGGTTTATCTCCAATATCTGAAAATGGGCCTGAGAGAGGCTTTTTCTGGCTCTGTAACTGCCATTCACGTTTTCGCATCTGATAACAAGTCGGCAAACATATATACCAATGCGACAAGGAGTTTGCACTATGCGCACCAGGTGGCGAGACCCGTGTTCGAGTCGCGGGGCGTACGTTGGGGTTCCCGACGCATCGACTTGTCACATCAAGTCGAGTGCAGGAGAAACCCCGGGGCGAGCCTCGGCATCGCTCCGTTATGCACCGTTGCCGAGGGACGGTTGATACAATGAGATTACGCGAAACAATCCGGGAGTTGCATAGCGGAGAAGATAGGGCAGTCAGTCCAGTGATCGGTGTGATACTGATGGTCGCCATCACTGTGATCCTGGCTGCGGTCATCGCGTCGTTCGTGCTCGGGCTCGGCCCAAGCGAGGCCGCGCCAAGTGCGCAGTTTGAGTTTGAAGAAATCAATACCGACGACGGGGTCACGATCAAAATAGCCCACCAGAGTGGCGACACAATCGATCCAGCCACCTTAGTGACTCGTGGTAGCTTCAATAACAGTGCTGGTAATTATGTCGGTTCACCAGACGGATCAAATGGAGTCAACTGGACAGACAGCGCCAATACAGGCAGTGTATTAGCTGATATATCCGTAAGCGGGAATGAAATCTCCTCTGGAGATTACATGAGTGTTAACGTCACATCAGGCTGGGACCTCTCAGTCGTCTGGGAGAAGGACGACCAGTCCAGTGAGATAGCCTCACAAGAAGCCTAACTGAGCACCACTTTTCAATCACTTTCGACAGACTAACGAGCGCAGCTAAAAGGAGAGCGTCACTTCGCGCTCGTCGTCGTCCCACTCGACAACTTCGGGTTCTTCGCCTGCTTCAAGTTCCAGTTCGTCGACAATACTGCGCGGGATCGTGTAGACCATCGACCCGCCGCGTTCGCGAATTTTGTTCATCCTACCGGGCAGACGGTGAGCCATGCCTATGTATTCTCGGCAATCTAGTATAAATGTTCCCTGCGGCAGGTACATCTCTTCGAGAGAGCGTAGAGACCGCTGGAAGTAATCTCTCACAAATATCAGAGTGTCTATAGTATTTAAGAAGCGTGCGGACACTGGTCTACACTAACGGCCTGTCGGGGCGGCCCACACTGGATACACCGGCGCTCTGGATGCACGGCTCGTGGCTGGCCGGCGCGCGTCTGGGAACGCCGCGATGGGTACCGATTAGCCACGCTTCTGTCCCCCATCCATGAGCACCACAGAGACACTCGCGACCGTCACCGACCCGGATCGACACTGCCGGGAGGACTTCTGGGGCGAGCTGGACGCCGGCCAGGATGACACCAACGGCCACGACGAGATCGAAGGCACCGACCCGGCCGAGTACATCGCGTTCCAGCACATCGCCGAGTTCGTCGCGCCGATCTGCGCGAAGACCGGCGACGAACTCTCCGACCCCGAATTCTACCTCCCGAAACAACACGAGACGCCACACGGCTACGTCGAGTACCGCCAGCACCGCCACCGTCGGCGCTGGAACCCGGAGACGGGCTACATCAACTGGGGCGAGTCGACCAGCACGGGCCTACCAGAAGTCGACTACGAGACCTACCGGACTGCCGCGGCGAACTACCTCTCAGAGCGTGGGATTCGACTCACGCATATCGAGGAGTACGAACAACTCCTCGACCGCTTCTGGCACGACCCGCAGTACAACTCCCACGACGCCCTGGCGCAGTTCATCCGCGTCGTCAGAGAGCGCGAACAGGATTGAAAGCACGATTCGCAACTTTCGCAGATTGTGAATTTACAATGACAGAGACATTCTCCACTCACGAGCGGCGCATGGCCTTCCTGTTGGCGCTGCTGGGGTCAGCCATCCCGTTCGCGATTACGTTTCAGGTGTACGGTACTGCGGTCGAACGAAATCCTGTTACTGCCATGCTCATTGACGCAGTCGGTTGGGTCGGCGTCGGTGCGCTGATCCCGGTCGTGACGGTCAGTGCGTTCATCGTCTTCTGGCGTGTCGCCAATTGGGGCTACAAGAGCGTCGCCCGTGCCGGGATGTGGACGCTTGCAGGTTTGGGTATCCTCAATACTGTAAATGATATTTGGGTGGCCCAAACTCTGACAACCGTCTCATGGGAGTCAATTCTAGTCTTGGCGGTCATCGTGTCCGCTCCGGCGATTTTTTGGCTCTTGCGGAAGCGAGTAACCCGACAACCTACTGTTGCTTCGGGGATTGCGATACTGGTCGTCATGGCTACAATCGGCTCACCATTCACCGCGATACTGGCTCCCTCAAATATCGGTTTGATCGGTCTTGCGAATGCTGAAACAACTAGCAATATTGATTTGACTAAATTTAGTGAATCGGATCCTAACAGCGTTTATCAGATTGAAAATTCGTCAACGCTTAGCTTCACGAATCTTGACGGTGATGATACCGGGCGTGTCTACAACGATGTTGGGCCAGGTATCAAACGCAACGCGACTCTCTCATATAATTTCAAAGTGGACAATTATACCGATAATGCCGCCTTTGATGTTGGTTGGGCCGCTCAAGGAGATACTACCGAGTCGGGGGTCAACTACGGCGCTGTGGCGAGATTGGCCGGTGATCAGATTATTTTGCGAACATGGGACCGGAATGGACGATCTCAATCTTCAGCGATTTCTCTAACCAGCGGCAATAGATATTATACTGATATGGAAACATATCGTGATAACGGTACTGCTGTTTTGACTGTCTATAGTGATTCAGGTAAAACAAACGTTATAGGATCTGTCTCCGCAAATTATGACCCTACTGTTTCGTATGATTATCTCTATGCGGCAATGGGTCAGGGGTCAAATGGGCAAGATAACGGAAATATGGATGGGGACGTCAGTGACCTAACACTGAAAACTAAAAATTATTCATCTGAAACCGGGATAGACCTATCTAAGTTTAAGGAGAGTGGTGACGGAAATAATCATTTCAGCGTTCATAATAAAAGTAGTGTCATCGTTCATGGCGCTACTGGCGGTGACGATGTGCTACTGTCAACCAACTCATCTGTCCAAATGCCAAAAAATGATGATTACACTATTAATTTCACATATAATTACTACAATCATGCAGACCATAGTAATTTTGTAGTTGGTGTATCTGAAACCAAGGGTTCGTGGTCAAATGTTGACCAATCCGCTGGCGTTAGATTGGAGAACACATTTATAGCCCGTTCCGAAACTGACGGAGCTAATATAAATCGAGGTGCAGAAATTGATATCCCAAACCGGGCAAATGTTTACTTTTCTCTTGAGATAAATCAAACAAAGGACAAAGTGGTTGCTTCCGCCTACAATGATAGTGAACGCACGGACCTGATTGGAACATCAGAAGCGTATATTGGTAATGTGTCATACCAATATCTATATGCAGTACAACAAAAAAGTGGAAGCGTATCGAGTGCAGGTTATTTAGACGCTTATTTGGGGGAAATTAGTGTTTCTAAATCATCTTCATCAAGCTCTAAATTCGACGTTAGAACCCCTACAAACAGGAATGGTGAAAATGTGTATTCTCCTGTTAATCGAGATACTCTAAATATTAACGAAATTCAACATGAGGATGATAGCGCATACTATGTAAATTCGACTCCGGAAAGAGTGCAATATAGCTTTGCTGTTACTAATTATGGTGATCCAAGTTCGTGGGTAACTGGGTGGTCAACGGACGCAAAAGCCAGACAAAAATCTGATTACTATATCGGCATTGACCAGGGAGACCTCGGAGGTGCTGGTGGTAAGTCTATCAAGTTGCGTGAAATAACAAATGGTAATACGACAAACTCCGGAGCTGCGTTAGGGATTGGGAGCGACCGTTATTTCATTAACTTGTCTCTCGATAAAACTAACGGAGAGGTGTCAGTAAAGGTCTTTTCTGACGTAGATAGGACAAACCAGATAGCGAGTGATACAATTGCATATGATACCTCGCATGACCTTAGTGTCATGATGGTTGCGGGGAGTGAAGGGGCAGATAATCAAAATAGTAACCCAACATCTGGAGTTTTAAGGGATTTCCGCGCTCCAAATAATGACCTGAGTTCTGGTGGCGAAGGTGGAAGTGCCAATAATTTATCTGGACGTGTCATCGACCAATCCGACTCAACAGTCGCCAACGCCACCGTCACGGTGATCGGTGTCGACTACGACCATCTTGATACAAGTCTGTCCACCGACGAACTCAGACAGAAGGCCAGCGACCTGCTCGACCGCGCGGAAGACCCAATTCCCGATGCCTGGAATCCTGACCTGAACATCCTGGGCCAGGGCGGTGTCTTCGACGATGACGCCGAGGTCGTCGCTGTCCACGACGCCGGCGACTGGGACTACAAACCCACGCTGGAGACGCCCAAGTTGAGAGCTGACGCAGGCGAGAAATTGGCTTTCAGCGTCTGGGACCCGACCGCCAACACACTCATCCAGGACGGTGTCGACAAGCAACTGCCGGGCGTGCAGCGCGACAGACGCGTCGTCGTCGAACAACTCGGCCCGAGCGGCTCCGTCATCAGCAACTCGACGCTGGAACTGAATCGCGTCAAGAGCGTCGATTTCGGCAGCGACCACGAGTACGCCACGGCCACACTCGACCGCGGCCTCTACCGCATCTACCCAGCGGGAACCAAGGCGACAGCCTACGTCGTCATGGTCGGGAGCCCCGACTCCCTATTCTCAGGCTACGTCGACACACTCGAAGACGAGGCGGGCCGCCTGACCGACCGCGCCAGCTACATCACCGACAAACTCAGCGCCAACGAGTTCGACCGCACGACGACCGTCACCGATCAGAACGGTGCCTGGGGCGTGACGATCCCGTCGTCGGTCAACACGGCGGGAGTCAGCGCCTACAAAGGTCCACTTGACGAACTGAGCAAGGACCCACAGAATATCACGCTCGCCGATATCCGGACGCTGTACGACACGACAGACGTGCAGTCGTCGGTCTATCTCCCAACCAGTTCGGTCCGCGCCTCTCCCCCCGAGTCCAACGTCGACCTGGAACTGCGTGAGTTCTCCTCGCCGTCACTCTCCACGAACCTCTCGCGCTATCAGGACCGCATCGACGGCCTGCGCAACCTGGTGGAGAACCAGTCGCGACGCATCGCCGACCTCGTGGGCAACCTGAGCACCGCCCACGACGACCTCGAAAAAGCCTACAGCGAACTCAACGACCTCCGGAAGCGCAACGACCAGCTCGACCAGCGCGTCCGGGATCTTCTCCAGAACCAGAACGCCACGGAGGATATCAACCTGGACATCAACGCCAGCGACCTTACAGACGGCGAACTCACCCAGCGGATTGCGGCACTGGAACAGGCTATCGATGAGACGCGCGACTCGATTCCGACGGAGACAGACAGTTCGACGGCCGCCGAAACCGTCTCCTCACTGGCGCGCTTCGACGGGCCGATCGATTCCGAAGAGGTGGCCGTCATCGCGCACTTCAGCAACGGGACCGACCGCCCAGTCCCCGAGGAGTACATCAGCATCGACCAGTCCGCGGCAACGACAGTCGGCCAGGGAGAGACGGTCGTCCGCATCGAGGACTTCCCACTCGGCGATGCGACCAGCGTGCAATTCGAGTGGTTGGCGGCGACGCCAGACGGAATCGCCGGCGCGACCGAACGAGTGAGCAATCCGCTCGTCGATGCCGACCCGCCGGCAGTCAACTCCGTCCGCGTCTCGTCGCTCGCACCAGGGCCAGACGACAGCGTTACCGTCGAACTCAACCCGGCAGCAGACTCGACGTACCGCAACCTGACCGACGCGACGGTCTACGGCCCCGACGGCTCGACACTGTCGACGACAGGCATCGAGAACGGCCGACAGACCTCGTTCACGACGGCCGGCCAGGGCCGCCACCTGGTCGAGTTGACCTACAGCGATCTCGACGGCAACCAGTACGTCCGCCGCATCCCGATCAAGGCGGCTGCCAACGACGTCAACCGGCCGCCGAGTATCCGTGCGGAATCGGGGCCGACCGGCCGCTACGCACCAGTCGGCGACGGCCTCGACGCCGGCGATATTCAGCGCGACGGAACCGACATCACCATCGCCGCTGTCGTCGGTCGACAACAGGACGTCCCGTCGAGTATCCATGCCTACACCAGCGATATCGACCAGAATCCGATGGGCGACCTCACGGTGCGCGTCCTCCGCGGCGAGGAGAGGAAGAGCGTCACCACGCGCTCGGAGATCGTCATCCACGCCCAGGCGACGCCTGACGACGGCACCTACATCTACCGCGGGGAGAACCCCATCACGACCGACGGCACGCAGTTCGGACGCGTCACACACATGGATAATCAGACACTCATCAGGACCTACACCGACGACAGCGGCACCGTCGACCTGAGTATCCGCCGACCCAGCGGCCTCGTCGATAGCACCGTTGAGTCGATCCGCTGGCAGCTGGCACAACTGCAGCTGCAGGTCAGCGGCTTCACCGACGCCCTCGGCGGCGTCGGCGTCTCACTCGGTGGCTTGTGGCTGTTCGTCTCCCTTCGCCGCCGGGAGGTGATGCCATGAACAGTCGCGCAATCGCCCTCGCCGCGCTCATGCTCGTCTCGACAGTCACCGTCCCGGTGACCGCGGCCGACGGCAGCAGCGACATCGTCGAATACGGCACCGACGGGCAACCCTCGTTCCTCGTGACCTACGACGACGGCGAGTTCGCGAGTCTGCAGGCCTGGGCTGAATCGGCACCCGGCTACAGCATTGTGGAGAACGCGACTGCTGACAACACGGCAGTCGTCTCCGGGCCGCGCTACGAGGTCGTCGCACCGACACTCCTGCAGAACCCACTGGTCGCCCTCGGCGGCGGAACGATCGCCCCGATGCCACTCCAATCGCGCTCGTACGTCCAGTCGGTCGACCCGAACTACCGGCATGCACTCCCAGAGCCAGTCGGCGCGCTCGCCAGCGAGAGTGATTACGAAGCCCCGCGGTCGGACTGGCTGGTCGACGGTGGCTTCAACACCGACGGCATCGCGTTCGACGGCGACGCGAATCAGTCGACCATCGGCGCAGTCGCGACCGACCTCAACGCCGACCAGGTTGCAGCCGACGGCAGCGGCGTCCGCGTCGCCGTCCTCGACACGGGGGCGAACGTCGTCAACGGCACCGACGACCCGCTGTACGGCCAACGCATCGTCGGTGCTCGCAACTTCGTCACCGACCAGCCCGCCGTCGCGAGCAACGACTACGCGAACGTGTCTGACGGCAACGGACACGGTAGCTGGGTCCTTTCCTCGATGGCCGCAAACGCCACGAACAACACGTACGACGGCATCGCTCTCGGCGCGGACTATCTCGTCGGCAAGACGCTCGCCGACGACGGCAGCGGGTCGACCGCGGATATCGTCGACGGCATCTACTGGGCTGAGGCACAGGACGCGGACCTCCTCTCGATGTCGCTCGGGAGTGCCGTCTACGACGAGTCGCTGGCCGATGCCTTGCGACACTTCGTCGCCGGCAACGGCACCGCGGCGTTCATCGCGGTCGGGAACTCCCGCATGACGCGGCCAGCCCAGATTGCCTCGCCGTCGGACGTCCCCGAACCAGGCATCGTCTCCGTCGCGGCGACCAACGCGACCAATGCCTCACAGGCTGGGCCGGCGTACTTCTCACAGACTGGCTCGGACAACGGTTATTCGGACCTCTCGTCCGGGACCACTCGCGGCGCTGGCCCTGATATCGCCGGGCCAGGGATGCGCGTCACGGTGCCGGTCTTCAGCGCGGACGGCTACCGGCGCAACGAGACACTGTCGGGCACGTCGATGAGCACGCCCATCGTCGCGGCGGTCGGAACACTCAGCCTCGATGCCCGGCCAGATCTGGAGAACGACACCGACGCGTTCGTGTCGGCGGTTACGAACACGACGCGGCCGATCCCACTGGCCGGGACGACGGAGGTCGGCGCGGGAATGGTCGACGCCGCGAAGCTCGTCGCCGACAACACGTCGGGAACCAGCCAGACCGATGCTCGGACAGAGCCTGCACAACGGAGAGACCAGGCCAACCGCTCGCTGGGGCTCGACTGGCGCTTCCAGGCACTGCGCCGTATCCAGGTAGGGATCTAAGATGCTCTCACGCCGCGAGTTCCTGACGACCATCGCCACCGGCGGGGCCGTCGCCGGCGCTGGAACAGTCACGGCCAGCCAACTCGATCCCTACGAGACCCAGCCGGACTTCGTGACGATCTCCTACGACGAGGACTTCCTCTCAGAGTACCAGCCGCGGCTGGTCACGCGAACGCTGGATGTCAAGCCCTCGAAGATGTACGCCTGGCGCGTCGACTCGACGGAGAGGAGTACCACGATGGCCTGCTACTGGACGTACTACGTTACTCAGCAAGGACTCTCTGGCGCAGACTCACACCTGTACGACCGGGAGCCCGTCTACGTCGAGGTCGACGAGACGGGAGCGATCGAATCCGTACACGTCGACGGCTACCACTACCTGCTCAAGTCATATCCGAGCGCAGTACCGACGACTGGCGAGACGCACCCCACACTCAAAGCGGTCAACCCGTATCACTTCTACGTCGCGACGACAGAGGTGGGCGAGACGGTCGACCTCGCGGACATGCACGACCGCTACGGCCCGTGGATCCGCAACGGCTGGAATGTCCACGAACCGGCCGTGCTCAACCCTTGGAAAGTCAAGTCGCGGAAGCACTGGTGGCCTGACGGCACGTTCGGGTACTCTCGACGGGCCTTCTACTGGGACACGCTGCTGGGGATCTCACAGTCGACCGGCATCGACGTGCGCGGCGCACAGGAGAGTGACCTGACATGAGCATCCGATGGAGCACGGGAGGCGTTCCCCGCCCCCGCCGCCGGTGCCTCCGCCGAGAGACGCCCACTGTATCGCTCGCTCACCAACTGCGACCCAACCATCCTGATTCATGCGACACTCAATCAAGACAGGCGTGGCTGCACTGTTCGCGCTCCTGCTGCTGACGGCAGGCGTCGCGATGGCAGCCCCGAGTATCGACTCCGAAACGACTGTGACCTCGACGACCTCCGCCTATGCGGACGGCGAAACGCAGACGACGTTCAACGCGTCTGACGGGGTGAACCTCTCGACGATTCAGGCAAGCTATGCGACGACCAAGCCGGAAATTCGTATCATCGATCCGGAGACGGACACCGTCATCAAGACGGTCACGAACGCGTCGGATCCAGGTTACTTCACGAAAACCGGGGACGACGGGACGACGTACTACTACAACACGACCTTCGCCGAGAGTGACTTCGAGCGGATGCCGATGGCCGCCAACGAGAACAAGTCGGTGACGCTGCGATTCATCGACAACTCGTCACTGGACGACCCGACCAGTAGCGACATGACGAACACGACGGTGTACCTCGAAAACACGGACGAGCGAACCGTCCTGCGGGGCGACGCTGGGGCGATGGAGTTCGGCAGTGACGGCTTCAGTGCCTTCGGCTTCAACTGGAGCGTCGACAAGAACGCCGAACTCGACCAGAGCGACGTCACAGTCGACGGCGACAACACGAGCGTCATCCTGACGCTCGAAGACGAGGCCGGCGATACCGACACGTCGGTCCAGCAGCGCTTCGCCAACGCCGTCCCCGAAGAAGTCGAGAGCGGCGACTGGCTGAAGACCCAGCAGGTCTACGTCGACGGCACGCCGATCAAGGTGTTCTACGACTCCGCCCCCTCGGACGCGGAGGGCACCTACGGCGTCTACGACGAGGATGCGAACCTCGTCCGCGTCGAGCTGGGCGAGGAGTTTGCAGACGACTCCTCAGTTGACATCCGTGCGGTCGGTAACAACAAGTACGGCTGGTGGACCCTGGTCAGCGATTTCGGCGCGTTCTGGTAACTGCCAACTCCATCTTTCCTGCGCTCGATTCGGTCGACAGCCCGGTCGCGACGGGCCGCAGGCATTGCCCGGCTCGGAGGCATCGTATCCGGCTTGACTGCTACCCCAACACACCCCACTGCAACCGTCCCGACTGCCACACTCTGTTCATCTGACGACGCCGGCATCCCGGGCAGGGAATCCAGCCGGCGTCACGTGAGTCTCCGCGGCTCAGTCCGGGGAGACGCACCAACCATGTCACGGAAAACAGGCGCAATCCGAATCGTCTTCGGGATCCTGCTGTACCCGGTCAACATCGCCGTGTCGATTCTGTTCCTGGTCATCGTGTTCCCGTTCGCGATCCTGGACATTCTCGCACAGGTGTTGCTGGGAAGCAGCCCCATCCCGGGCCGCAAGGTCGTGATGTCGATCCTGGACTGGCAGCGTGCCTATCAGGGTACGTCACGACTGGCGAAGGCGATCGACCACTGAAGTAACCATGCACACAGACACACTGCGCCACGAGCCCGAGAGAGACGGCGCTCGTGGCACCAACAGAGGGAACGAGCATGCGTAGGCGGGCGACCGTCCTCGCGGCCGCGCTCGTCCTCGCGACCGCCACGACCGGCGTCGCAGTCGGCAGCGTCGCGGCCGACGACGGCGGCTTCCTCGACGGCATCTTCGGCGACGACGAGTCAACGGCCGACAACGAGACAGACGACGGCCTGCTGAGTATCGACAGCCTGGAGACGATCTGGGCTGGCTACAAGGGAACCGCCGAAGGCGGCTATCAGCGACTCCTCAACCTGGGCGAGACGGCGGATGCACAACTGACAGCACAGGAGGTTCAGACATTCGTCAACGAGCACAACGAGTCCTTCGAGCGGTACATCAACGCCCGAACGACGGCGACGACGGACTTCGATGTCGTTGCCATCGAGTTCATCGACGAGAGTGGCAGCGACACGCGGTACCTGGTCGCCGACGTCGTCGACGGCAACTACACGAACGGCGGGATGGTCGCGACGACCGATCGCACAGTCGACGAGAGGTGCGAACTCGAAGACCAGGCTGTCGCGAAGGCCATCGAGGAGCTACGGTCGGTCTTGGATACGTACGTCATCCCTGGCGAGGATATCGACACCAAGCGCCTCGCCGAACTCAACACGCAGTACCTGCCCGACGTGTCCTGCTCGTTCCTCAAACTAACCTGAACCACACATGAGTACGAAACTACAGCAAGCAACTGACAGCGTCGATAGCACCGCAATCAAACAAATCGGGAAGTTCCTGGGCGTCCTGTTCCTGTTCAGCCTGGTGTTCTTTGTCGCACTGCTGATGTTCGCGGCGATGGGTCGCCAGGGGTCAACGGGCTCGCTCCTGCTCGCCATCATCCTGATCGGTGGGGCGAACACAGGGCTGCACTACGCACTCTCGCGCCGGGGCTGGTAAGATGCCGGCGGAGACTGCCCGCAACGTTCTCGGCAGCCTCGCCGCGGCCGGGATGGCCGTCGTTGGCGCGCTCGGCTCGCTCGTCGGCTGGGTCTGGAGCCAGATGCGGGGCGCGGCCGGCAACTGGCGGGACTTCTTCTCGGACCGAGAGTGGTTCGAGGACCGCGCCCGTGGCTGGTTCGCGTTCACTGTGCTGGCTCCGATCCGCTACTACGGCCAGCTCGTGAAGTGGGCTATCGCGGGGACGCCACGGGAGCAGATCTACGCGGCGGCCGCGCTGGCACTCTCGCTGACGATCGCGTCGTTTGGCGTCCTCACAGTCATCGCCGTTGCAGTGTTCGTCCCGCTGGTCATCATCGGCCTCCTGCGGATGATCCCGGCGGTCAACGACGGCTACGACGGCCTGCGGGAACAGGGCAGCAAACCGGCGAAGTGGATCCGAGAATGACGCCCAGACGAACACTCCTCGTGGTGCTGATCATCATCGCGACCGTCGCGATGGCTGTCCCCGCCACTGCCCAGACTGAGACCACGACGGCCTGCGACCAGTCGGTGACACACTCGTTCCGGACGGCCAGCGCCGAGACGACCTGGAACGAGACGGCAGACGTCGCGAGCACGGAGTCGAACACGCAGGTCAGCGTCGCCGACGGCACGGGCTTCGTTCGCGTCGCCGGCGAGAACCCGAACGGCTACTGCACGACACTCACGGTCGAACTCCCGGCCGACATCGTCACGCCGTCGGACCTCGGAACGGTCGACTCGCTCAACGAGACTGTCGAAGCAGACTGGCGCGCCGTCCAGAACTTCTCGACCGGTGCGGAGTTCACCCGCATCACGTTCACCCTGGCGGCCGGCCAGAGCGCGGCCTTCGCGCCGAACAAGGCTCGCGTCGTCACGCTGGCCTGGGTGACCGAGACTAAGCGCCAGTCAAACAGCATCGTCGACCGCATCAGCGGTCTGTTCCGCGGCGACGACGCCCTCGACCAGCGCACGTACACGATCGAGGGCCAGCCCGGCAACCGGAAGACAGTCCCGCTGACGAGTGCAAACACGTCGGCGACGGTCACCGACTGGATCGCGGAGTACCGGACGGCCGACGGCAGCTGGCAACCAGTCGGCCAGGACCCAGAAGCAGCGGTCTACTACACCGAACCGTCGGAGGACGCCCTCCGACTGCACTACAACGAGGACACCACCGTCCGCTGGACGGCGAACCCGACCTTCGCTGAGAAGATCAGCTACCAGTGGTCGGGCTACTCCGCCGGCTGGGACGGCCTCGGTGACCTCGCCGACTCACTCCCGTTCTGAGCATGCAAGGCAAATACTGGATCATCCTCGTGGGTGCGGCCCTCATCGCGCTCCCAGTGCTCGTGACGCCGGCGGGCTGGATGCTCGCCGCCGGTCTCGTCGCGCTGTGGCTCGTCCTCACACTGGCCGGGCCGTGGGCCGTCCGCGAGGTGTTCGACCTCAAGAAGAGCAGAGAATCGGGCATGAAAGCAAAGCAAGTCAGCGACCGCCTCGCTGGCTCCGACGACGAGAGGTACCGCCGATGAGCAACTGGTTGATCTTCGGTGCGATCATTGGTTCCGTCGCGGTCGGTCTGCTGGCGTACGCACGCTGGGGCTCGACCGGCGGCACCTTCCGTGATGCCCTGTCGGTCATCCGCAACGGCTTTTTCGTCCTCGCTGGGGTGTCGCTCATCCTCGGCGGCTTCGTCATCGTCGGCAGCATCGTCATCGCGGTGTTCGTGTTCCTCGGGACGTCAGCGTTCCTCTCACTCCGAGAGGACCTCGTCCGGAACGCGGTCGCACCCGACCAGTAGCGAACTTCTCATTTCCAACGTGATTGGAAAAATGGCACTCGAACATGCAGCAACAGTCGAATCGTTCGGTGAGAGTCAACAGCACCACCGGCTGTACATCCCGAAAGACATCCGCACAGACTCGGACTACCCACTGGCCGCCGGCCTGGACGTGCAACTGCGCGTCGTCGGGCCGTGTGTCCTGGTCGTCCCGCAACGCCGCTCGTCACTCGTCGAGACCGTCGCCGACGTCATCGAAAAGGAGGTGCTCTGATGCCCGACGATGACGACCTCGCCGAGCTGGAGCAGATCCGTCTCGAACTTCGTGACTACCGCAACGAAGTCGACGATCCGGACCTCCGCGAAGCGATCCACGACTGGCTCGACGAGAGTCACGAGCGCGTCGACGCAGACACCATCGCCGAGTTCATGAACGGCCGCCTGACGCAGATGCTCTCGGACTACGAGATGTTCTACTCCTCGGAGGTCGACAGCCCTGGCGAAGCGTTCCCGGATGACTGCTCGGACTGTCGCCACTACGGCAGCGCCTGTCCGGTCTTGGTCGGCCCCGTCGAACCGGAGTTTCGAGAGCGACGCCTGGCCGAAGCCGAGACGGAGTCCCAGCAGCGACAGGTGTTCCAGCAACAGGCCATCGACACGGGCTGCAAGCGCATCCCCGAGTTCCTCGAAGAGTGGGACGAAGAGCACGCCGACTTCGTCCGTCGTGGTGATGACTTGTTGTACAGGGCTCAACAGGACATCCAGGACCCGGACGATCTCCGGGTCGATGACGGAGGTGTTGAGGTGTGATATCGGAACTGAAGAGAGCAGCGAACTACCTCGCTGCATCGACCGCGCTACATCTGCTGCTGTTCGTCGTGGGTGTGAACCCGGTGGCCGACTCACTCGGCTTCGCCGTCGCATCGACGTTCACATTCAGCGATGTCGGTGTGAGTTCCTACATCCAGCTGTATCTCTTCGTCGTCTCGGTGCTGTCCTGGGTCATCGTAGCAGTCCTACTCTGGATCGCTGTACGCGTCATCAGGCGACTGCAACGGACGAGAGACTCTCCCTTCGGAGGTGTTGACACGTGAGCCCACTCGTGTTGATCCTGATCGTCGGCGGAACACTCCTCGTCGGCATCGGGTTCATCATCTGGCTGGTCAAGCGCGGGACCTTCGAACCAGACGCCACGAACACTGACAGCGGCGACGAGCGCGCAAACCTCTCTGCACGGCAGCGCGCCGAGGACTGGTCGGTCCCACTCCGCCGCCGCTACAAGGCACTGCCCGGGCCGGCCCGGATGCTCGTCGCGACCATCGTCGTCCTGGTGGTCGCGCTGGCAGCGCTGATGTACCAGATCCTCCAGAGCGGCAAGCCACTGGGGCAGGTCGTCGACATCCGCATGGCTGCAGCGACCATCGGCCTCATCGGTATCGGCGGCGGCCTCTGGCTGGAGCGCTGGTCGCGCGACCGCGTCCGGTACGCGTACGTTTTCTACGAACGCGAAGGCGGCGACCCAGACAGCGAGCGCATCCCGTTCATGACTGACTCCCGGGAGTTCCGCGACGGCGCGGAAATCATCAAGGAAGTCGCGAGTTCGCGCCTCTTCGGATTGGCGTGGCGCTACCGCCAGGTAGCAGAGCGGCGTGGCCTCCGCGAGTCCCAATCGCTCCCCGAGGACATCGTCGAGCACATGGTCCCGGAACACGCCTGGGAGTGTCCTGACGGCAACGTCGTCATCCGAACGCACGCGGAAGGCGACCAGGTCCTGACCGGCGCGACGGAGCCGGACAAGACCTACTCCTCACCGCGGCAACTCTCCCGCGAGGAAGCCATCAAACTCCGCGAACAGCGCCAGCGCATCAACGCCGAACTCCAGAACGTCCGCGCGACGAACGCCGAACTCATGCGCCAGATTCGCCAACTCCGGAAGAAAATCAAGAACGAGGAGTACAGCGAACGCGAGGACCTCATCACAGACCTCGGACAACTGCTTGAACAGTTCGCGCCGATCCTCAACGACCACTACGACAACAACACCAACGGCCACCGGCCGGATCCGGCCGAAGCCATCGCGAACGGGGGTGACGAGTGATGCCGAACAAAGACCAAAAAGCAACTCTCGATTTTATTGAAGAAACAATCGAAAGCCCAGACGACCACAATCGGGCGGCTAGAGAAATCGCACTTGCTGTTGCTGAACGAGTTGATGAAGTCATCGAATCAAACGGACATCCTGTCGACCTCACTATTGAAATGGAAATTAGTGGTCATGGGGGTGACAACTCGTGAGACGAGTCGTCGCACTCGCGGCCGTCCTCACGCTCCTGTGCATGACTGCGTTCGCGCCCGTGCCCGCTGCGGCCGCGAACGCGACCGCGGGCAACGTGTCCGCGACGCCGACGGCCACGACCACGGAGACGCCGACTGCGGCGACGCCGACAGCAACGCCGTCGGATGGCTTCGAGTCGACGGTCTCGGTCCGCATCATCCCCGTCCACTACGATGCAGACTACCTCTCGGCCCGACAGACGACCGAGGGAATCGAAACGACCGGCCCCTTCGCGACGTTCGAGCTGGGTCGGGCAGCCGACCAGGTGGAGATCGTCGAGCCCGGCGCTCGGGCGAACCTCCTCGCCGACGGTCGGCTCGTGAAAGTCGAGTACAGCCAGGGCGCGTCGCCGGGCGAGCAGTCGCTGTATCACCTGCGGCTGTACTATCCCGACGGCCAGCAGGAAGTGTCGCTGTACGCCTCGCAGACCAACGTCAGCGTCACGGGTGGCGAACTCACTGGGTACCGACCGTTCGTCGAGGACATGCTCGACAGCGCCGAGGAGGAAGGCTTCGAGCGAAACCCAGAGGGCGCACAGAACTACCTGGACTACCTGCAAGAGCGAAGCCAGCTCTTCCAGAACTTCTTCTCGGAGAAGTTCGTCCAGGCGATGCTGCTGATCTGGACCTGGATCCGCAACCCTGTGGGTCTCGGATTCACGATCATGGCCGCGGCACTTGCGGCGACCTGGCTGTACCGGAATCACGGCCGCGTCCTGGATATCATCTCGTCAGACCCAGGCAAGAGCCAGCGCCGGCGGGAACGCATCGAACTCGACCGGCAGGAAGCTATCGCGACGGCCGCTGACGAACATCTGAGCGAACTGTCCGAGATCGGGACGATGGGCGAGGTCTACTGGGACGACGCCTACACCGTCGCGACGGTCTACGAGTTGGCCGAACTCTTCAGGCAGGGTATCCCGGTCAAGGACAAGGACGAGGGCGAGATCTACCACATCGGCGGCGTCGACGACCTCTCGCCGTCGAACATTCACGGCTCGTGGCTCGAACCCGTCGTTCGCGATGGCCGCCTCGCCAGTGTCGAGATTGCACTCTCGCATGGGGCGGCCGCGCTGCATCGGATGATGTCGAAGTACGGCATGGCGCTGGAGTACCGAGAGACCTACGAACAGGTTCGGGACCTCCAGGAGCAACTCGACGAGAACGCTGGCTACGGCCGCCGCCACGACTTCGACGTCAGCGGCAGCCCGTCCGGAGGTGACTGACTGTGGCGCTTCTCGATACCGTGGGCCTCGTTCTCGGTGGCCTGCTGGTGCTGGCCGGTGTGGGCTTCGGACTGTACTACGGCGGCCGCTGGCTCCTCACCTCCACATTCCGACGGAGTCGCGGCCGACGGGCGAAGCGACTGGTCGGCCTGGCAGCGATCGTCCTCTTCGTCGCCGCCGTCGTTGGCCTGATCGCCGTTCTCGTAAACGGTGTCTCGACGAAGACCAGCGCCTACCCGATCCTGAACCTCGTCGGAACGGTCTACTCCTCGCCCTGGACGTACGTCATCGTCGGCGCACTGCTACTGCGGAAGGTCATCGTCTTCCGCCGCGGCCGGTACGCCAAGCAGGCGGCCGCGCAGACGGGCATGGACACACGCAGCATCAAGCACCTGGCCGCGGAGGCGCGCTCGCCCGACGGGACCGCACGCGTGGTCGCGACCGCGGACGACACGCTCACCGACATCGAGCGCCGAATCGACGAGACGCTCCGGACTGGCGAAGACGACACGCTCACGCCGGCCGCAGATCCGGGAGAAGTGTGGAACGACATCTACGCTGCCGAGAGAGAGGCGCAGTCGCTCGTGACGCGGCTGGAGAACTCTGCGTGGTCACACGTTCTCGATGACGAGCTAACCGAGCACAGACCACTGCAGCCGGGGACGGGCGACCACGAGACAGACCCGGACCCAAAACCCACGACCGACGACGTCGGCTTCTGGACGGAACTCAAACACTACCGGCTGGACCTGGCGTCGGCCATCAACTTCTCGAACATCCTCTGGCAGTTCCTCCTGCCAGCCCTCGTCACGGCGACGATCGTCCTTTCGCTGCTGGGCGTCTGGGTCGGTCTGGCCTGGTACCCAGTGGTCGCCCTGCTGGGGCTGTTCGTCGGCGCTGTCAACTACTATCGCCATCGCCGGAAGGAAGCTCGCCGGCTCGACAGCCTTCGCGACGACGCCGAGGGCAGAGACTGGAGCATGGTCGCGGCGCTGGTCAAAGAGGTCGAGACGCAGGAGACAACTGCGTACTACGGCTGGCTCGCCGGCCGCCGCTATGCCAGCTACGATCGCGACCGCTTCGTCAGCGACCTGGCGAAGCGAACGCACGAGAAGGTCGACCGCGGATACGCCGCGCCGTCGATCATGGAGAAAAACGCCGAGCAACTGGCGGACTACTACCCTGACCTCGCCGGCTTCCGCGACCAGGAGCGCCACGATATCCAGCTCGAACTCATCGACCGCGTTCGCGAGAGTCAGTACGGCCTCGTCCCGAAACAGCAGTTGATCGAGGACACGGTCGAGCATCGGATGGAAGAGCGCGCCGGCGGCATCTATCGCGAGGGCATGGGCTATGACCCGGGCCTGGTCCGCGTGGCCTACGACGACCTCGTGCCAGGGGCGCTGACCGAGGTAGAGGTCACGGTCGACACCGAGAACGGCCCACAGACTCTCATCGCAGTCGAGTCGACACTGGATCCGATGCCGGTCGACCGGGCGCAGGTCCGTGCGGAGTTCTCGGCGCTGTTCCGCGAGTACGCCACGCGAGAGCCACGCTACGAACTGCCGCCGTCGCCGAAAATCCAGATGCCGCCGCACCCACTGGAGACGCGAGACGCCGACCAGATGGCTGTCGGAGTGACAGAATCACCTGTCCGCGCCGACGGGGGTGACGAAGGTGAGTAGCTACGAACAACTCCAGCCAGAGGACGACGACGTCGACCAAGTCGTTGAGCGTCTCATCGCCAGTCGTCGCGAGCACGTCCAGCGCGAGTCTGAACTCACGCGCGAGGCGGCCATCCGGAAGCTTATCCGGACCATCGAGGGCAAACTCACGGGCAAGCGGGACACAGACGTCCACGTCGATGACCTCCTGACCGAGTTGCTGGAGCTGCTGGAGCGTGACGGTGACCTCGACGACGCCCTCCAGCCAGACACCGATGTCCCGGGCTGGAGCCGGGTCACGCTCAAGAAGTACCGCCGGAAGGGCGAGATACCCCGCAATCGCCTGCGTGTGTTCCGGGCGATCGTGCACGTCGCACGCGAACTGGGCTACCTCGGCGGGTACGCCGACAAGAGCCGCTACACCGCAGTCGTCATGGAGACACTGGACGTGCCTGGGGCAAACAGCAAGGTTCGAGAGGGGGAGCAGACGCCCATCGGCCGCCGGCGACTCAGTGCCGACTCGACGCAGGACCTCGATGACGCCAGAGTCGAGATCCCACACAAGGACTGCGAGCACATCATGGCAGTCGCGAATCCACGCCAGGGGAAGGACTCGACCATCGCACGCATCTGCGGGAACCTCAAGCGGGAACACGGATACAAGTGGATCTCGCTGTACGACGACGGTCGCAACGAAACGCCGATGATCGCCCTGCCGAACGAAGACCCGGCGATTCACGACGTCCTCGACGAGTTCGGCCAGGAGCCACGCGGCTACGAGACGACGGTCTTCGTCCCAGCTGTCGAGTCGCTGCCCGACAAACTCCCGGCGAATCACGAGCCGTTCTCCATCGGCCTCAACGCACTGTCGCCCGAACTGGTCGCACAACTCGCCGGTGAAGAGATCTCGTCGGAGTCCACGCAACGCCGCATCCAGAAGGCACTCTCGGAAGCGCGTGGCGCAGATGGATCCGTGGAGGCGCTCATCGACCGGCTGCAGACCTACGCCGATGAGACGACGGCAGAAGTCCAGGTCACGGGGCTGCGCGACGAGGATGACCTCGACGACGCCGAGGATGAGGATGCTACGCACTCGTACCACATGGGCGAGGACGAATTGCTGAGCAACATCGCCGAGTCGCTGATGCTGCTGGCCGCGGAGGGCCTGCTCCGGGACTCTGGGGCAGAGACGAACATCGACATGCGGGAGATCATCGCCGACAACGAGAGTGTGGCCGTCCTCAACGCGAACTTCGTCACGGACTCGCTGAAGTACCTGCTCACGGACCTCTGGCTCCAACTCATCTACCGCGCTCGCGACCAGGACCCACGACTCCCACGAGTAGCCCTGGAAATCCGCGAGTTGAAGGACCTCGCGCCGTCGAAACTTGGCGACAGTGCGCACTCCCACATCGTCAAGAGCCTCCAGCAGACGTTCTTCTTCCTCTCGTCACAGGGTGGCAGCCGTCGCATCCTCATCGCCGGCTCGACGCAGAAACTCAACGACGTCTACAAGCCGGTCCGTGGGAACATGCCGATCAAGATACTGCTGCAGCTGGGGCCGGAGAAGATCACGGCACTTGAGAACGCCGGCTACAACCTGAGTCCGCGGCAGAAGAACCAACTGAAGGACTATCCGACGGGCTGGGGGATGATCTACAACCTCGGATCCTGGAAGTGGCCGATTCAGTGGGCCGGCGCGCACTGTGGCCTCGGGATGGGCGACATCCCGTGGCGCGACCGGTACGGACGAGCGGCGGGCTTCCGCGTGGCGACGCGCTCGACACGGGAGCGGCCGTGGTACGATGTCTCCGGGACGAAGGTCACGGACCGGTCGCCAGATGCCGGCGAGTGGTATCTCACGACTGACGACGTCGAGGAGGCTGGTGGTTTCGAGGCAGCAGTCGAGCAACGTCGCGAAAACCAGGTCACGAGCACGCTGCTACTCGAATCTGTTGACATCGACACTGACCGGAAGCTCGAACTGCTCTCGCAACAGGACGCACGGGAGCGTCTGCTGCAGCGGATCCGTGACCAACACGAGTTTCCGCAGGAACTGGAGACCTGGCTCGACTATGATTTAGGCCGGATCGACGAACTTCTCAACGTTCTCCGGGCGATTCGGGATGGTACGCACACGAGTTACGCTGAAATTGGTGACGAGTGCGGCAAGAGCGGGTCGACCGTCGGGAATTACTTCAGCCGTGGCGAACAGCCGCTCCAGGGAATCGCTGCAAAGCGTGGCGACATCTATCAACTGACGAACGCTGGGAAGAGAGCATTGAGTTTCCCGTGGCGTGACTATCTCGACTGATGTTACTTTCCCCAGCCGACCACAGGCTTTCCCAACCGATGAGAGAGGGATAATCGAAAGAAGGGATTGGGTTGCTTATGCGCGTTCCCGCGTTCCCGTGGGTCCCGCCGTAGGGTATACAGTCTAAAGTTCGCGTGTGTATCGGGAGATCGGGGTGGACGGACTGGAAATACATGACAATATCCCGCTCAACAGTTCGAGAGGGGCGATTTTCGCCGGCTGAACCCGGATATAGCGGGGGGAAACCGGTCAATCATCGGGTTTCGACCTCGACGAGCTGGCAAACAGAGTCTGTCCACTGTTCTGAGGGATGAAATGGGAGTGTTGGCCACGCAATCTCCCCACGCGATACGAACCCCGGTGCCGTCTTGTTTGACAACCCAGATTGTCGACCAGGCGACGTCAGGTCTCGCCACCGGATGGAGTGTGGAATTTCTGTCCTGGGGAGAACTGCGTGAGTTCGTCGATTCGGGCTTCGAGCGTTTCGATTTCCTCGCGCAGTTCGTCGGCTTCTGGGTCGTCGGTCGCAGCGAGTTGGTCCTTGAGTCCCTGGAGTCGGGTCTCTTTGCGGTCTTCGTCAACCTCGGCCTTGCGAACGTACTCGCTCTCGTCGATCTCGTAGACCTCCTCGGGCGAGAGTTCGGTCACCTCGAGGGCCTCGTCGACTTTGTCGGCATCGACTGTGGTCACGCGCTCGCGGTCGATACCCGCTTCTTCGAGCGTTGCCAGCACGTCCGGATCGTCTTTGAGCGAGCGGTATTCCCGACTGGTCCGCTGGACGGAACCGAACTGACCGTGGACTGGCTGGTCGTGATGAACACGGTCCAGCAGGAGGTCCGCCACGTCTTTGCGCAGGTCGTCAGTGCCGCGCTGGACATCAGACAAAAGCGTGTAGAGATTAACCAGCGCTGGTGTCTCCATCGTTTCGAGGTCGTCGACGTCGTGGCGTTCCATCGCGTCGACGAGCAATAGCAGGTCCGCATAGACCGGGCGGTCGGGTTCTGCCCGTTCGTCACCTGCGGCTGTCTCCTCCTCGGCGGGGACCCGCTGAGAGCCGGTTGGCTTGTCACTCGCGCGAATCATGCCGGCCTGCGCGTCGATTTCGAACCGTGGATGGAGTGTCAGCACCGCCGCGTAGGGATCAGCGTCTGGCGGCAAGCGGTCGATATCGAACCCGCCAGGAGCGTCTTCGACGCGGCGGATCAGCGTCTCGAACTGGTCGCGCTGGAGGGGTTGGCTGTCCCCGCTTTCGGCATATTGGATGACGATCCGAGCGTCCTGGACGCTCGTAATGGTGAACTGCTTTCCAGAGAGTGGACTCAACAGGGTTGCGTCCCCATCAAGCTCGTCACATTCGTCGCGGAGATTTGCCCAGGTTCCGCCTACAGACATGGCGGTGAGTAGGACTGGCCCCTACAAGGGTGCTTGGACACACTGCCCCACTAAAATACCAAAATGGCTCGACAGTTCTTCCCGATGGGTTCTCCACATCGTCCGACCAGGCGGGATTACGACGCTATTGGGTCACGAACGAGCGCATCTGGTCGTACTCGTCTGAGGGGACCCTGTCAATCGAGCGTAATCACGGCCGTGCCGCGCTTGTGTCCAGTGTCGACGTATCGATGTGCCTCGACGATCTCCGCTATTGGGTACCGTCGCCCGATCACCGAGCGGATCTCCCCGGCGTCGAGGAGTTCTCTTAGCTCCTTGAGATATTTTCTCCGCACGCCCGCCGACTTCATCCCCGTGGCCGCGAAGACGGCCCGCCTGTCGCCGACCAGCCTCGTCCGGGCCATGTTGAAGAGGATTCGTCCCGACGGGACCGTCGTCACATACAGCCCGCCTGGGTTCAGCATGCCCTTGAACTGCGCGAACGACCCCTTGCCCACGGCGTCGAAGATGACATCGTACGTCTCGCCTGTTCCTGCGACGTCGGTGGTCGTGTAGTCGACGACCGCGTCGGCGCCGAGCGAGCGCACGAGGTCGACGTTCCTGGTGCTGCAGACGCCAGTGACCTCGGCGCCGATGTGAGCGGCGATCTGAACGGCGAACGTCCCGATGCCGCCCGAGGCGCCGTTGACGAGGATGGACTGGCCCGGCTGGAGGTCGGCCACGTCCTGGAGGAAAAGCATCGCCGTGAGGCCGTTGTCGGCGACCGCGGCGGCCTCGGCGTCGCTCACGCCCGGGGGCGTCAGTTCGAGCGTGCCGTCCTCGGGAACACAAACGTACTCGGCGTGCGCGCCCGACTCGGGTGCGGTCGTCCCGAACACCCGGTCGCCGACGGTGAAGTGGGTGACGGCTTTGCCGACGGCCGCGATCTCCCCGGCGAACGCGTCGCCTGGGATTGACGTAGGTCGTCGGAGGCCGCTGAAGAAGCGGACGGGGAACGGTCGTCCCTCGCGCATGGCCGAGTTGGCCGGTCCGACGGTGGACGCCCGGACACGAATCAACACCTCGTCCGGCTCCGGGGTGGGTTTCGGCGCCGAGTAGAGTTGGAGGACCTCCGGGCCGCCGTACTCTTTGGCTGCGACGGCTTTCATTCTCGTGTCGGTCTTAGTCGTTCGTTCGGTGGCAATCGTCGGCATTTCGAAGAAGAAGTAGGGCAGCGAGTGTCGTAAGTTGAGTGCTCGGTTGGGGGCTGTACTGGGCAGGTCTGGTTCCGGTACGCTGCGTGCAGAGACAATGACCGAGACGCACGGTGTATCTCGCACAGCAGTTCTAACAGCGGCCGGACTCCTCGCGCTCGAATCTATGGGTTCTGTTGCTAATCCCTACCAGTGCCGACTTCACGCACAAGTCGGAAACGAACCTGCGAAGCAGCCCATGTTTCCGGCGTGATCACGCCGGATACCCCGGCGTTTCGTATCGACCACTAGATACTAGGCGACGGAAAGGTAACAAAGCAACATGCGTCTGGAAGCGACCAGTGCCGACAACGAGGTCAAGGTCTGGCTGACCGACAGCGAGGTCGAGGACCTGCGACGAGCGACGGTCAGCTATCGCGACGACATCATCATCCAACTCGGCGCGTACGTCGGACTTCGCGCGTTCGAGATGCCGCAGGTCCGACCGGAGCACATCAAGACCACCGACAGCGGCCAGTACCGACTCCGGGTGCCACGCGGGAAGGACACGACCGGGAGCGGCGGCAAGCCCCGCGACGCCTATCTACCGGCCGACGTCGAGCGCGCACTACAGCAGTACCAGAACGCCGAGAACATCGCGCCACGAGACCCCTTTATCGATCTGTCCGAGCGGGGCGTCCGTGCCGCGGTGAAGCGGACGGCAGAGGCGGCTGCCGACGAGACAGGTGACCCAGACTTCGAGCACGTCTCCAGTCACGATCTCCGCCGGCGTTTCGCACAGCGCCTGCTGGTGGACGAGAACATGAACCCGCGAGTGGTCATGCAGGTCGGCGGCTGGGACTCGTTCGCGGCCATCGAGCCGTATCTGAACGCGCCCACGCCCGAGGTCGTCGACCAAGCGTTTGCTGAAGCTTCCGTCGATTGATTGGTGAGCGGATTACTCAAGTTTTCCAGATGCAGCTGAGATCCTCAAATTCATGCACTCAACACTGTATGTGTCTTCCCGAGATTTCACTTAGATTTCAAACAAAAATTTTGACGTGTATGTTTACACCTACGACTGATCACACCCGGCGGTGTCGAGCGCATCGGTCCATGTGTCGAATCGCTTGTAGTAGGTACCCGGGCTAAACTCACCCATCTTTTTCATTTCAGTCGTTGTCGGGGGCTTCCCAAGTTCCTCTTCAAGGCGCTGCAATTCCCGCAGTAGTTCGTTGTCTGAGACTTTCTCCTGTGCTGTTCGTGGCTTCAGTCCCGCAGCCTCAAGCGCCTCGTTCCACGAACCAAATCGGTTCCGGTAGGTGACTACGTCGTACTCGGTATAATCAGACATCTCGCGACGGGTCGGAGACCGTCCTAGATCATCCGCTGCATCACTGAGGTCGGCCAGCAAGGCCTCGCGTGACCGTTCATTACGATTTGGGTTCGGTTCGAGCCCTGCGGCTTCGATAGCCTGGTTCCAGGATTCGAATCTGTTTTTGTACGTTTCAATGCCGTGATGGCCGTGATTGTTCATATTCCGCTCCGAGGGAGTCTTGTCGAGGTCCTCCGCTAACCGCCGGATTTCAGCGAGTAACGCATTATCTGGAATTCGAATGCCAGTCGGTTTGTCAATATTCGCGGCATCAAGCGCATTGGCCCATGAACCGAACTCGTCTCTGTAATCGAAGATAGCGTAAGTACTGTGTTTCTCTATTTCGTTGGGAAGTGGTCCTCTCCCGAGGTCGTCAGTCAAACTCTGTAAATCATGGAGCATCTGCTCCCGTTGAGATGACATAGAGAAGTGTTCCCCTGTCACTGGTGTAATTACTACTGGTCGTTTGCCAGGAAGCGGTAAAATTCCCTTCTTCAAAGGAGCCATGACTGGCTTCACGGGCGTGATGAACGGCTTCCAGGGGGAGCCTGAATCTGCTTCAAACGGTGGAATACCTCGCTCTTGGGCCTGAATACAATGAGGTAATGGAGTGATTGTCCTGCTAAGCGCGCTGCGGTAAGGCGCGCGGTGAACAACTATGGAACGACGCAAATTCCTGATCGGAATGGGATCGCTCGCCGCTGGCGGGGCGGCTGCAATGGGTACCGGTGCGTTCACTACGATGAGCGCAGAGCGGAGTGCGAATATCAATGTCGTGAATGATTCATCCGGTCTTGTCAGTCTCATTCCGGATGGTGAACAGGTCTGGGAAGATAACGGCGAACTCTATATTAACACGAGTATTGGCGATGGCGATGCCGGGAACAATGAGGGGAGTTACGGTGTGAACCAAGACTCCACATACCAATTCGGTGAAACTGAGGACGCAACGTGGGATATTGAAAAGTATCGTGGTGAAGGGGCGGGTGCAGCTGGTTACTTCGACGTTGACAGCAAAGACGATAGTTATGCTGAGTGGTATGGAACCCATTTCTCGGGCGAAACTGAAAAGGAAACTGCCCGCGCCTGGGGTTCTGCCAGTTCTCTTCCTTCCCTCCCTGGCGATGGCTCTAACACGGTGATTGAACCTTTCTTTACAGTGCAAAATAATGACTCGCAAGCCCACGATATCAGATTGACGTTTGACGATGAGATCGTCGTGGCTCTTGGCGAGACTATGGACATAGACATAGACGACGGTAGCGACGAGTTGTATATCGAGTTCGAGGATGTCGGTGCCGGGGAGATCGTTGCTGTCGCGCTCGTCGTCTTAGCGGGTGACAGTACGGTGGATGCGGAAGGAAGTATCACCGTGAGCGCCAACTAAAACAAAATCAGAACTTCAGGGAGAGACTGAGACGCTCGCGTTCGGTTAGTGACAGTTCCCTCTCCTGATATTACAAATACCAATGACAAACAGACGAAAGTTCCTGATCGGAATCGGATCGCTCGCCGCGGGCGGGGCGGCTACAATAGGTACGGGGGCGTTTACGACGATGACTGCGGACCGTTCCGCGAACATGAATGTCGTGAATGATGCAAATGGCCTAATTACGCTTCAACCGGGAGCAAAAGCTGACGAACGTGTCTATTATGATTCTGGTAGCTTGGTGATTGATTTCACAAGTGATCATAATGACGATGGTGTCGTAGAGGGACAGGGGGTTAATGTTGATTCGCGGTACCAAGTTGGCTATTTCGGGAAATACGACTGGATGCCCCCAGAAGACAAAATCTACCCACCAGAAAGTGCGGGGTCTGGTGATCCTTACGAACTCCCGGCATTCTCTATTCTCAACCAGGACACTATTGCACATTCAATCACTATTGGGTATGATTTCACGAGTGATCCTGGTGGCTCTGAGATTTTTATCATGGGATCGTCCAGATCAGCAGATGCCGTGGACTCCTCTTCGAACATCCCAAAACGCTCTGACTGGTTCCCCGGAGGAGACGGAGAATTAGTTTTCAAAGATTATGGAGACGATGGCCAACCAGGTGACATTCGATTAAAACCAGGTGGACGCATTGGAGTCTCCCTCTTCATAGACACAACAGGTGGTTCAACTGATGATGACCTCTCCGGAACACTAACAGTTTCCTCTGACTAATCTTACTTCCGCGATTGAATCTCAGCCAATCGCACAATCATACCTCTTTAGTTAGGAGATGAACCGTATGACAGCAGCTGCTTAGGTGGCGGTTGCGCGTCCAAAGAAACGCTTCTCCAAAATTGCACACACATCGATAACGGAGTGTGTGCAATCTCGATTCATTCGGATGCAATTCTCGAACGTTGACGAGGCGAATGCTGTTGTTGAGATGGCTCCTTTATATATAGATCTGTAGTCAGCCACTCGAAAAAACTAGGATGCTGGGGGGTGTGTGCAACAATACAGATGCGACTCCGGATGAACGACGAGCGCGAGCGTCGGTACGAGGCACTCCTCGAGGCGACCGGTGAGAATACGAAGAGTAAAGCGCTCGATACGGCGGCCACCTACTACACCAGGATGGCGGGTGGGACCGATGCAGTGCCGACTGGGAAGATTAAGGATCTGATTGAGCTAGCCGAGGAGCAGGGCAGCGTCACGCCGGCGGAGATCGCTGATGTCCTCGACACTGATGAACTTCCTCTGCAGTTTGAGACGGAGTGGTCCGTCGGCACTCAGAAGTAGATGGCCTTGTTGAGATCCTTCGAACGTGACAGGTTTCAGCGGACGTGCTGAATACAGAGCGCAAATTCAGCACCGACTCTCCGGTAACCAAATACGGCAAGATGTGACCGAGATGACTGGGATAGTGTCTACTCATTCACGAAGTTTAGTCTATCGCGACCTATTGGCTGGTTATTTTTTGCGACCGATTTGGTATATAACGGCATAGTCAGCGACGGTGAACGGGTTAGGAAAAGGACGGTCAGTCGGTGCTGATGTCGGTATCCACGCTAACCGTCGCAGTGTCTACCACAACGCCCGAGTCGTTAGTGTACGGCGCATCAACGACACTGCTATTGAAATCGTATTCCCTGTTGTTGTTCGTGTCCAAGTGGGTAATCGCGGCGAGAGTCATTTCGTCGTCGATGTTGTCATCCAGTTCAATACGCACGTCGTAGTGTGTACCCGCAACTAGGTACTCGCTGGTCCCGATCTCGTCGCCTCCTGCATAACCAGCGCGGATGGTCACAAAGCCACCTTCCGATGTTACTACGCGGTCGATATTGACTATCTGGGTGCCGTTTTGTGCGACGGATTGATTACTGAGTCTAATACCCGCCACAGATTCGGTCGCATCTTGGTTGCGGACAATATATTCCCAATCGTCAAAGGGTTCTCCGTTACTGTACTGGAATGCCCCCACAGGAGCGTTGTAGTTCATGACGCTCTCATATTCCGAAAACGGAACCTCTTTGGAATCTATCCCTTTGTACAGGTCTGGATCTAGTCCTACCGAATGACCAAGTTCGTGCATGAATATGTTCGCGGTTCTCTCATGAGAATACCTCTCCTCACCATTAACGCTCGTCTGGAATACAAATGAATCACCGCCGGCAAAACCACCCACATCATCACCATCGGAACGTGCTTCACGTACTGCTATAGCATAATGATATCCGTAACCCTCATAATCAAAATGTTTGTTGGCTATTGCGTTCTTCTGTTCTTGCTCAGTTGTTGGTTCAGTTTCGATCGACTCATCAAGAACGATATGCAGTGAAATACCGGTTGAGCCATCAGGATTGTCAATGGGCGCCTCTTCGTATGCTTCTGCGACCAGATTCATAGCCTCCTCACGTGGCTTATATGACTGCATATAATCAACTTCGACAAAGACGTCCATCCGTAGTGGACTCGACTCAGATAGTGCTTCAGAATTGAGTTCAGCCCCGTCTGTGAGGCCATCCCCATCAGTATCAGGATTAGTAGCATTTGTTCCATACTTTTTGAATTCCAGATCACTCAGTCCGTCTCCATCTGAATCTGGAGACAGAGGAAAAGTTGACCCATTAATCTCTATGTCATCACTCAGGCCATCTCCATCGGTATCCTCATCCGTCGGGTCAGTGGAGTGGATTAATGCTTCGTCTGCATCACTGATTCCATCACTGTCAGAATGACTCAGTAATGGATCAGACTTCCACCGATTGATTTCTTCTCCATCCTTGAGACCATCCCCATCCGTGTCAGGGTTTGTGGGGTTAGTCTCGTACTTGGTAACTTCTGATCCATCATTAAGTCCGTCACTGTCAGAATCAGCACTTGTTGGAACCGTTCCGTATTCATTCAATTCTGCACTGTCTTCTAGGCCATCTCCGTCACTGTCTATGAGCCCGGGATTTGTTCCTAATTCTACTTCTCTTCCGTCTGAAAGTCCATCGCTATCAGAATCAGCACTCGTTGGATTCGTTCCGTATTCATTCAGTTCTGAACCGTCGTTAAGGCCATCTCCATCACTGTCTGCGATCTCGGGATCAGTTCCTAATTCTGCTTCCCTGTCGTCTGAAAGGCCATCACTATCAGAATCAGTCGTTTGGTCATTAGATGGTGTCAGTTCTGAATCCGTTCCCGACGCTGTTTCTTTCGACGATGAAGTGTCTGTTGCCGTTGACGATAAAGAGTCTGTGGCTGACTGGTCTGTACCCGAACCTGAGGCTGTCGCAGTAATATTACCATCTGGAACAGAAGTGGGCTCCAAAATATATAGTCCAGTTGCAATCCCTACAACAAACAGGGAAAATATAATAATAACTGTAATTAACATACGTTTAAATTTCATGTATATTATCTATACATCCAATCTCAAAAAGACTTCCCAATCTTGTGGTTTTTGAGTGACAAAAAGCCACTTGTTAGATTCGAAATTACTTGAATCGATCGTAACGACGCAACGTATGAGGCACTGGCGTAACTTTCGCTTAGAGTGAGCACTGGTCTGGAGCGACCGGCTGGTCATGGAACTCACGCCGATTCCCTGCCCCACTCAACCTCTGTATCGGTCACGCTGTTACTGACAGATATAGAGTGGTTTACGAAGGAACTGATTGATACACAGCGCAAATACTGCACACGGTTCAGAGAAAATTATAAGTCATTAATCATTTTTGTAAGTGTATGGAAATTTCGGGTAGGGGCTTTGGCCGATCAGCGGCAACGGATATCGACTCTCGGCGATTGCAGCGAGGGGAGTGATGATCTGATGAGCAAGTTTCCACTGGGACGGCGAGATCTCCTGAAGACCGGGGGTTCATGCTGATGGGAGCGCCTGGAATGATTCGATCGGCCAGTGCTCAAAATGCGTCGGGTGGTGAGGTGATGTGGCTCTTTGATACGGATGGTAGTGAACGTTTCACCGCATCGCCAACAGTGGTAGATAGCACCGTCTTTATCGGGAGTGACGATCCCAGCCCTGGGAGCAGTGATGGTACTCTGTATGCATTAAATGCTGCCGACGGAAGTGAGGTGTGGTCATTTCAACCTGGGTTCGGTATTGGGTCAGCACCAACGGTGGTCGGTGGCACTGTTTTCGTTGGGACTGCTGGTGCCAAAGTTCACGCTTTGGATGTGACTGACGGAAGTGAGCTGTGGTCAGTAATGACTCGCGGGGGTATTGAGTCGTCGCCGACAGTGACGGATGGCACCGTCTTTTTCGGGAGTAACGACGGCAACGTGTATGCCCTGAATAGCGACGATGGCAGCGAGATGTGGTCGTTCAAAACAGATGATAGGGTCACATCATCGGCGACAGTGGTGGATGACACCGTTTTCATCGGCAGCGTCGATACGAACGTGTATGCATTGAACGCAAACGATGGCACGAAGGTATGGTCATTCAAAGCTGGCAGATATGGGTACGTCACCTCGTCGCCCACAGTGGCAGAGGGTACCGTCTTTATTGGGAGTGATGACGGCAACGTATATGCATTAGATGTGGCCGACGGAAGTGAGGTGTGGTCATTTGGAACTGGTGCGTCTGTCACCTCGTCGCCCACAGTGGCAGGAGGAACCGTCTTTATTGGGAGTGATGACGGCAACGTATATGCATTAGATGTGGCCGACGGAAGTGAGGTGTGGTCATTCGGAACTGGTGCGTCTGTCACCTCGTCGCCCACAGTGGCGGGGGGTACCGTCTTTATCGGGAGTATTGACAATATGTATGCGCTGGACGCCACGGATGGGACTGAGGTGTGGTCAACCAAAACTGAGAGGGGCGGTTGGACGTCATCAACGGTGGTGGATGGCACTGTCTTCGTCGGGAGAGGTGACGGCAACATGTATGCACTGCATGCTGGGGTTGAAGGATCGAGCGAAGGGTCACGAGTGAATTTGGGAACCCTCGGCCATCATCACACGTGGGCTGGCAATGAGTTGGAACCAAGTAAGCCAGAACCCGATCCTGGCGACCAAACAGTCGAGATAAGTTTTGAGAATGTACGTCTGGTTCAGGCAACAGAGAACACCCGATTGGTGGGTTCTGATATCGAAGCGGATGTTCCGAAAATCCCCGACCTCATCGTAGGGAAAGAAACAGCCGTACTGTTCGAGTTAGAGGGCGAAATTGAGACCATTGAAACGGACACGCTGACGTTTGAAGCGACGCAAGTAAGGGAATCTGGTGAGCCAGTATCAATCTCGTTTGAATTGACCAAATCTGAAGTTGAACTGCTTATGCGGGGGGGTCAAGAGATTGAAGTTTTCCATAACAAAGACTGCGTATTTGCAACAGAAGAAACAATTCTGCGACCTGATGTTACGGAGATTCAGTTGACCGCCAGACCTGACGACCCGGTAGCCTCTGCACGCCTCGTTGCCGACGATGACTTTGCCACGCGTGAAACGGGGGCGATAAATATCGGATTTATCGAACTCAAAGATGCCGAGAATGGTACGAGATACGGAAATAATGACGGGCGTATTGTCCCTGGATCCAGAGACGAAACACCACGGGACAGGTTCGAGCGACTGGTTACAGAGTATATTGAATTTATCGAGAGTAACTTTCCTGTCGCCGGGATCAATGATTTCGTCCATCCTGATGTGATGCGAGCAACAGCCGATTCGAATGATTACAGGAAAGATCTGAAAGAGGCACGTGATGCGCTAGAAATGTATACTCCAATTGAGCTTGATGTTACACTTGCAGTGGTGCCGGATTCTCTCCCCGGACAAGACGACTATTTCAGTTTTCATTCGAAAGATAACGTAATAGGCATCCACCCATCGAGTTGGCCGACCCAACCACAGGCCTCAGCTGCGATGTTGCCTGTCGGTGCCGAGACGGCCGCTCATGAAATCGGGCATCACTTTTTAGGGAATGATGGTTCCTGCAGTGAAAGCTTTGACTCCGGTGTTTTTGAAGATGAGCTTGCTATGCGGCGTGTTGCAGATGATTTTGACGACTGTACCATTTCAACTGATGAGGTCGACAATGCACACGTCCGAACTAGAGATCGGGGAGATGATGATCCGGGGCTTGTCTCAAATGGGTATGATTTGTCCGATGGATCACTTTCGGTAGTCAACTTTCCAAGCCCTGTAGAATCGATTATGAGCTACGCGCACACTGTAGGAGAAACCCCGAACGCGGAGTGGATAGATACGTTCACGTATCAAAAGTTGATCGACAACGAATTTGAACCAATTCCTCCTGAAAGCATTGACGATGTCGTTGAGCCAATTCTGTCGGGAAGAGCCATCACGACAGAAAGCGGTGAGACTGAGGTCACCGCACTGATTCAGAGAGAGGGGAGACCTGCACCATCGGCTGGCGACGATGGGAACGTTTCAATTACCACCAGAGACGGAAGGGGAGCTAATATTGAAACGACGACTTATCGAGACGAAGCAGTGGATACATTTCAGGGTGCTGGTACTCCCTCAGGTTCTACTGTAACTGGGGAATTCATATTTACCATCCCATTTCCCGAAAATACGAGGGAAGTGGAAATCAAGCAGGGGAATGACAATATATCATTTAATCCGATAATCCGTTCAGTTCAAGATCGAATTGAGCGGGTTCCAGATAACGCATTCGTAGATGAGCCTGAGAGACGGAGACAAGACCTGCTGGATATGCTGAGTGAACTTGACGAACAGATGGATCAAGAAGATTACGAGGCTGCGTTACAGACAGTGGCGGATTTTGAGGGTAGCATAGGGAGTTCAATAAAGGACGAGTACGAAACAGGTGCTATCCAACCCACAAAGGATGAGCTTCGTGATCTACTTGTGGACACCGAACTTCGAATCAATACAATCGAAGCCGAAGCTACTGGTGGTGGCTTATTCTTTGGTTTCTCAATAGAGGAAATCGCTGCGGGAGGAGCAGTTACAGCCGGTCTTGCATATCTAGCTTCCCGGATGATTCGAGACGAGTCTAAGTGAGACAAACTGGCACTACTGTTTGAAAAGAGTGGCGTTGTAGAATATACTATTTATTGGCATTATTGAACAGTCCTTGATGAACCCTCTATATTCAGTACGCCGTTTGTATCAACTGCTGAGGGTTTCAACAGAGCCAACCCGAAATATCTGATATCAGAGGATTCGGGAGACTTGCCATTCTTGTATCGTTCTATTCTGAGCCAGTGACAATAAGAAATAGCCGAAAGTAAACATATCCACGCTGAACGGCCTTAGCTATCTAAGAGCTGAAGCGGTTTCCGCGCGTCGACGATGCATACCACTGTCTGACAACCAGAAACCGGAGAACTTGCTGGCTCCTGCTGGGGAGGGTATTCCTGCCACGTACAAAGTCGGGCAATCTCATTGGGTAGGGTAACTCGCCCGATTTGCTACATGTAGTGGTAGTAATGGATATCCAGACTCGTGTTTTGGGCCTCGGCCTCAGCCAGGATGTTCCCCACGGCATCCGAGATCCCAATCGTGACCGGGAGCTTCGTGCAGAAGTCCGAAGTGTTCCAGTCCAGTTTCGTGAATGCCAGCATTTCCCGGCACAGTTTCTGCGGCGACGAATCACTGACCTCCGGATCCGGCTTGACCACGATCGGCTCCGGGATATTTGACGCCGGATACGTCGACAAGGCTGGGATGTACCCCTTCGTGTACAGGTAATGCTCCTCGTTATTGGGTGCGGAGATCATTGTGCCCCGAAGCGCTGGATAAATACCGGAACTCAAGGCTCGGACTGGGTGCCGTTCTCGGACTGTGATGAAATCCATCAACTCGATGTTCCCAGCACCTTTGATGAAGCCCTCTCGCTCCTCTTCCCAGAACTCCGACCGCTTGTGAAGCACCAATCGCCGGGGCTCCGTGCCCTTGTGGCTACGGTAGTGCCTGAGAATCTTCTTGACCAGTTTCTCGGCGTCGTCCTCTGCGAGGTGGTTGTTGCCTGGTCCGTGTTTCTCTCCTTCGACGGGGTCGCCTCGAAGGATGAAGTTCTCGCCTGTCTCCAAGAAAACTTGGGCCATTGCTGTCCGCGTTCGGGATTGGTCTCCGCCTCGCTCTTTGTAGAAGGAGATCCCGGCGAAGCATGTCCCGTCCTCCAGCTCGGTTAGTTTCCAGGGATGGCCGCGTTGCGCCTTGTACAGTGTTCCGACCGCGATGTTCCATGCGATCTCGGATTTGTCCTGAACGTCCTCACCGCGGAGGGTCTTCGGCTGCATCAGCTGTGTCGGCAATCCGACTTCCATCCCGAGCAGCTTGATCCGGTTGTGGAAGTCACTGGTCTCTGACTGCATCTGGGCATAGTCCTGGTGGGATGGAGTGCAGGCGTCCCACATCGCTTCGGGAATCGCGATGAACACGACGTCAGGTGGCGTCTCCTTGGCGTACAGGACTTCGAGGTTGATCTTGATGATCTCGACTGCTTCTTCCAACCGGTCCTTCCGGCTGCGGATCTGTTTCAGGTCCCGGATCTCGCCGCGAGTAATTGTCTGCCGCCACCGCTTCTGTGTGTTGAACGTGAAGTTCAGCGACGATCGTTCGCCAAGGCCAGGGAACGGTGGTTTCCACCGCTTCGACTCGTCTTCGTCGGCGGTGATCGCCAGCTCCATGTCCTTGAAAAGTTTCTCGATAGCGCCGAGAGATCGGCCAGACCCGATGTATCCGATGTTGATGACTTGGTGTTCGGATTTACCGGATGGTGTTCTTGGGCCGAACTCCATTAGCCCGACTCGAGGGTCGATGGCTTCCTCTCCGTTGGCGAACATCAGGCTGGGTTCGTCGAGGACTTCAGCGGTGAATTCGCTCATTGGAACTCTTCTAGCCACTTGTTCTGCATGGTGTCGTCCCGTTCGTCGGTGTCTCTGGGTGGTCTTTTGTTGACTTCCAGCATCACGGGTTCTGTCCCGATGTCCAGTTCGTCCTGTTTGGGGTTGCCGTAGTCCAGGATTTTCCACCAGTGGTTGATCCGGCTCCGTGTTTTCCGGTTGTTCCCGTGTCGGCTGGGGCTGAACCTGTCGTGCAACGGTTTGGCTTGTTCCCCGGTGATTCGGTTCTTTTTCCCATTAGAGGTGAACAGGATAGCTGGTTTCAGGGTCAGGAAGTACTGCCCCGAGTATTCGAGGATGCCGATACGGATTGAGTGGTGCCGGAAGAACGGGGACTCTCCGTCACCGAAGTACCTAGTGACCTGTCGCCCCTCTTCTTCCCGGACCTCCGCTTCGGGGTCTTCGTGTGGGAAGTAGAGGTGGTAGTTGCTCCGGTAGTTTATCGCGATACAGCCCCGATCTTCACCCTTGGAGAGGACAACGGCACGGATCAGTCGTTTCCCGATATCGGCGTTCCCCTGGTCGGCTTCTACCCACGACCGGAACCCGGTCTCCTCGACCGTGTCCGGGGCGATGAACTGTTTGACCGCTTTCGGCATTTTCTCAGGCGGCAACAGGCTGTAGACTTTGTTCGACTTGAACCACGTTGGCACCGTGAAGGGCCTGAGCTTGAATGCGACCTGCTGTGTCGCTCCCTCCACTTGATCTCCGATGTACAGAGTTTCAGGGTGCTCTGTTATCTCGATGAGGTTGGTGGTCAGCTCTGACCGGTCGGTAATGGGTTCGGCTTCGCGCTGGAAGAAGTCTGGTTTGAACCGGTCGTCTTTCTCGAACTCCGCAATCTTCATCAGGAGCGAGTCGTAGTCGGCCTGGTAGACGTGGGTGTCACTCAGGAACTCCTCGAAATCGTCCATTGGATAGCTCTTGATCTTCCTTCGGTGGTCGTCCGAGAGTTTGTCGTTCTCGCAGACCCGGTCGTAGAATTCTTGGATTGCATCGTCGGTCTGCTTGGTGACGTCGAAGATCTTCCGCCACTCATTGAAGTTCTCGAGGTTTCGTCCGAAGATAGCTACGTCAAACCGTTTCTCAGGAGGCCGGTCCATGTAGTGGAGGAAGTACTTCCCCATCTCCTCAAGGAATTTCTTCCCGTGACGGCGCTGGTCCGTCCACTTCAGCTCGACCCAGACCTCCCGGTCACCCCTGATCTCTGGGAGTTCGTATTTCTGGTCGACAAGCCCGCCATGGGTGGGCGATGTTTCCGTGATGTAGAATCCCATCGCCTCCATGTACTCTTGGACCTTTTCCCCGTAGATTTCCGAGTTCTTAGCGAGGGCCTCGCGTTCGCCTAAGAGGTTGGTGAGTGCCACGTTATGCCGAACCTCACAATGGAGTCCCTAAATCATTTCGTCGCAGTGAACAGTCCCGTATTCAGGCCGCGAATTTGATTTCTGGCCACGGTTTAGGGAGTCCAAGATTCAGATTCACTATTTTCAATACAATAATTAGATTGGGTGTTGTTAGCCTCGAATAAGCATGACCTCTACACTGAGCATAGGGGAGGTAACGGCCCTTCTCTTGGACGAGAGATTTTACTCGAACCCGTTACGCCCCAAAACCTTCTACAAACTGTTATACTTCGCTGACAAGGAACTCGATGACATCGGATTGAACACGGATGTCCAGCACTTCTGGTACAAGTTCGGAACGATGGCGAAGACCGGTGGATCCCCGGTCACAGTAGAGTCGAGTGACGATGGCCGAGAAGTCCGTTGCAGCCTTTCCGCTGCCCAGGTCAGCCTTCGAAGGGAGGAAGAAACGAAGGCGCGTCTCGCACTTTCTCGAGTACTCAACCGTCTGTACGAACAAAATACGGAGGGGCTGACTGATGACATGTACGAAGAGGCGCCTTACGATGTCCAGCGCCACTACCGACGACTGGACAAACAGCTCAGTGACGCTACCGACGACAAACCAGATTATCCCGAAGTAGATCCCAGCAGGGAAGCAGTCATCGACACAGTCTTCCATATCATCGACACCTTCCCGGTCGACGACTACCCATGGCTGGAGGAAGATCTTGATCTCTGGTACTCGGTTGTAAGTGCCGAACTCGATGCCGAAGAGTACCGGCCGCAGAAAGCCCTGAAGATCTCTGAATTATTCTGGACCATCTTCTGTATTGACCTTGCCCAACGCGAAAACACGGGGTTGGCCCCCGAAGAGATCGCTGAGGAACTGGACACGCAGGATCTCGAAGGCCGCCAAGAGGACATCCGGAAAGAACTCGAACTGATCGAGCGAGAACGCTCCCGCCTACACACAGACCTGGAAGAGAACCATGTAGTGTCCGAAGCCGCTGACGGTGTCGCAATCGCCCTCCTCGGTCTTTCACCCACCCCCTAACCACCCTTCCCTCCATGACTCGGTATTTCGTAGACACCAACTGCCTGCTCGGACTCACCTTCCTCAACGACCGGTGGTACCCAAACGCCAAACGATTGTTCGACACCGACAACACGATATACACCGGGAAGAACGCCGTCTACGAGTACTGCTCCAGTACCGAGGACAACAGTCGGCGTTCCGCCGACGTCCGGTTAGACCGGGACGAAGGCCTGTACGGGGAGAAACGGGCGAAGCTTCGGTTGAAGCTGAGGCAGTTCGGGAAGAAACTGCAGACCTACAGTGACGACGAGCTCGATATTGAGACGGTGATGGACGAGTACGTCGACCGGTTCGAGATGAAGGAGTCCGAGGAGAAGGAGGTCCGTCCACGGCTCCAGAAGTACTTTGAGTGGTACTTCGAGAAGGAGGAGAACTCACTCGGCGGACTGCTCGTGAGGCTGCTCGGAAGCTGAAGGACGTCCTGATGGAGCGGTCGATTAAGCACAAGGACCAGATCGAGGCCCGAGTCTATCTGGAACCTATTCGAGACCGAGAATACCCTGATGTGGAGCGAAGGTTGAAGGAGTGGCCTGTCCACATGAAGAACGACGCTGATATCGCTTTGATCTGTGATGCCATGTTCCTAAAGGAGGAGATCGGTATCAGCCACTTCGTGACTGGCGACTTCACAGACATCTACTCAAACCTGGACTGGCTCCACGAGAATCTCGGGTTCAGCGTGCTGTACTTGCTGGATATTTTCGCGGGCGAAGAGAAGCCTACTGCGGGATTGGACCTGGACGACTAGTCCTCCTGGGAGGCTCGACAGGGTTTAAGCGAACGGGTCTGCTTCACAGTCCTCGGTGAGATGAGTCTTTACATCCATTGTCACTTCGCCACAAAGCTCGCACTCGATAGGGCCGTGTCCAGCATCTTCATCAATGACCTGGAGACGAAGGGAGTGATCGGTATACCAGAATCCGGACTCTCCGATAGAGTAATTGACGAGGATGTCCGGTGGCTGGGCTCTGTCGTCTCTGATTGATAGAGCGTCAATGAAGTATTCGACATCTTCTACATCTTCCTGTAACTCCTCAACTAGCTCGTCGAAGGACCCTGAATACCCTTCGAGGCCAACGGTTATCTCGTCTCCTTCTTTACCCCATTCCTGTTCGAAATCTTCAGCTATCTCGTCGGTCTCGAACTCGAAAGCGAAATCGAAGGCACCCCAGATACTCCCTATCAGCTCGGACTCAAACCTGTCCGCTGCTCGGGTAACACGGTCAACGTAGACACCAGTGACCACTGCATCCTCCCCGATTTCGCGGAGACTTTCAACAGCTTCTATTGCATCATCCCGTTCGATATCCGCCTCAATTGCTTCCCGAATAACTTCCGCGTGAGACTCTGACATTTCGAGGGGTACCGGGATTTTCGTGTCTGTGATCAGCTGCAGATAGTACAGCTGCTCGATGAGTTCCCGTTCAAACGGGTCATAGATAGAGGGGATGTTGAACGAGGTTGGTGAACCGACTTCGAATTCTTCCCCTCGCTCCTTATCGTGAATCACTGTGCTATCGACACCCACCCCTTGCTGGAGATCCTCCATTTCAAGAAGTTCGTAGTACTGCTGGATATCGATCTCATTTAGAGTGAACGTGATGTTGAGACCAAAGAGCGGCTTAGGTGTCAGTCCCTGAACCCCCTGCTGTGCCAGCGTTACCATCACTGGATACTCTGGAGAGATGGAAGCGTCGTTTTCAGTGATTATCTGGAGGGTCTTTCCGTCCAAACTGAGCCGACTGGCGACGGTACGTTCATATGAGGATTCCGCCAGTAGCTCCGCAATCGCCTCTGTCCGCGGAAGAATTAGCACACTATGCTCATTCCAGATTTTTACCCATCTCTGCGGTGATTCCTCACCGTCGGAAGGACCGTAGAACGGAACGCTGAACTCACGTTCCTCCTCTATCGCTGCCTTTGCTATTCGCCGGAGATACGTGAAGAGGTCGTGAACTCGTTCAGCTATGTCCAGCGAGTGTTCAAGGAGGTGGTCAACCGGGATCCCGGTCAGGTAGGCCTTTTCCTCATGCTTGCAAAGGAAGAGTGCGAAGTCGAGGTCAACCGCGACATCTACATCCTCTTCCCCTTCTCTTGAGATCTGGAACTCGTTGTCTGTTTGGGGGATTATCCGATTCCCGTGTTTGACTGCGTTATACGCGTTCCCGAACTCAAGATAGAAGTTCCCGATATCCTGTATCTGTTCATCCAGCATCTCAGCTGACTGCTCAACGAGGTCTTCAATCGAGTCTGCAGATAGCTCGTCGAGATCTATCTGTTCCAACTGCTCCTCGTCTGCGTCCTCTGTGATGAATCGGTAGCCAAACAGTGATTCTAGGAGGTCCCGGTAATCGGCCTCGATATCGTGGTCATCCAGGTACTCCGCAACTTCTCCATCGTTGAGTTTGGTGTAGAACGTCTTCACCTCTCTCGGGTAGGTGGATATGAGGTACTTCACTAAGTCCTCGCGTCCCTTGATGTAGGCGAGATAGTAGATACTGAACGCTTCCACGTACTGCATCACAGACTGGAAAATCTCGATTTTCGAGTGGACGAGGACCTCATCGTCTTTCTCGTCAGTATCTACCTTGACTCCTCGGTTGAGTTTCTGCTTGGACTCCTGGATATGGTAATAGAGGATATCAGGGTCGTGGGCTAAGTCGATGAATTCCTCGGGAGTTCGGTCCTCTGATTCTGACAAGAACTCTATACTCCCAAGAAAATCATTTGGCATATTTGACAAGACGATGTGGGTTGTTTAAACAGTTCCGCAAGGGGTGGAGCTGCCGCATTGTCGAGACTAGTTAACAGTTCGTCGTGCGCTTCTGGATTTGAGCCGATGATGTACAGTAGTTTGAGTCAGGTCCCGTCTACTATCTGGGATTCCTTGCGGTAGTCCAGTCGTGGCCGGTGTATGGGATTCCAAGGTATTCGCACATCGCGTCATCTCATGCCGATAACGCCATCTTTTACCTCAACACGAGAGATGACTTTGTTCTCTTGTCGCCGGTCCCCTTTCCTGCGTCGTCGCAGAATATAACCGATCATGAAGTGTCCCGCGGGACATCGATAACGATGCCGTTGTTGTCCGTACTGTCGATGTGGGCACGATAGGTAAACTGGACATGAACCTTGTCTCGAATGTCAGCGCCGTCGGCCAAGTCCTCAGCATTCCACCCCTCCACATCCTCGCCAGGCGTCACCGACACAGAAATCGGATGATCGTCTGCGTCTTCGGCGTACTCGAACTCAGCATCGAAGACGGCAATTGCGGCTGTCTCGGACATTGACTCAGTGACAACAGGGACATCACAGAAGCTGAGGTAGCTTCCGAGGGAATCGGTGTGTTCTCTTTCACTTCGGTCATCATCGCGCAACACAGTTTTACCGTCAACTTGCTCAACGACGAACGCTCTAACTTCGTGATTGGCAGCGATGTCTGCGAGCACGTCGGGCAGTTCAGCAAATTTGTTGATTGTGCGCTCTTCGAAATTCAGATGTTCCACGACGAAGTTTCGGTACCGTTGCAGCAGCTGTGTAAATCGGTCACCGAAGAAGGTCGACACTCCATCGTCAACGAATATCCGACGCGGCATCACTACAGCACCACTAAAATCGCCACCAACATCGGGACCGAACACTTCTCCTTGTTTGATTTCTCCCGTCTCTGCGAGCACTGTCCGAAGTCCGCTTGATTCCAGTTGTGAATTGACCTTCTCAGCAAGTCCATCCGTCCGCCCTTCGTCAAGTGGTTGTTTACGTACCCACTGTTGCTTTTGCTCGTCGAGTGCGGTCTTGATGTCTTTGAAGTGGCGGATCAGAACGTTGCACCGCTGGTCGATTGGTGGATATTCGTCGTGGAACTTCTTGAGTGGGTAGTTGGTGCGGTACGAGGCGATCCTGTCGGTAATCTTGTCTACTGTGTGCTGGTCCGCCTCAGATTCGAGGATGACACTGCTCTCGGGAGAACGATCTCGGACGGCGGTCATCGTATCGAAGTCAAGCGTCCAGACAAGCATGGTGCAGTAGAAGTCCAGCAACCACGTGTTGACAGACATCCCTGTGGTCGCACTACCGTAGTTGTCATCGAGTGCATGATTGAGATTCCATCGCTCCCAGTAACTCAGTCTACCCCCCTCGTCCCTCATCCCGAAATAGATCTCTGAAGGTCTCTCAATGTCATCAAGTTTGCTCTCGGCATACTCACTGAGCACGTGTTCCAGAAACGTTGCTTGGAGTTCGTCCGCACGGAACAGTTTGAGTACCCAGCCATACGCCGCAAACCGTAGCCGATTAATAGCTACGCGATACTGATCCGCTCGTTGCTGTTTCTGCCGATTCACGTCTCCAACGACATCGTCTGTTGCATCTTCTTCTCCTCTTGGTACTGGCGGTGCGTGTTCGTATCGTCTAAACTGGAAGATGTCGTCAAGGAGGTGGTGCAGATACGCCAGCGCCGTGCGGCTTTCGCCCTCAATTGAACGACGCCACAGAGATGTCTGTGTTGCGAACCAAGCGTCGAGTACTGTTACACTGGTCTCCAGTTCTCCTAATGAACTTGCCCCGTCGAATGAGGCCAAAACCTTGTGCTGGAACTCTTCGAACCGAGACAATATTTGTTCGATACCCCCGCTCTCAGGGTATTCGGCAAGCTTCTGCGTGAGAAATTGTGGCATCGTCTCCAGTGACCAGCAGGCAATCTTCGTCTCGTCGGTAATCGACACCCCGTAGAAGATAGCTCCATACGACGTGATAACCTTGTCTTCTAATTCTTCGTTCGGTTTTTCTAAACTGCGGCGGTGTAGACCAAGGTATCGATCCCTGACGAAACCAAGTAGTTGCTGATCAATCTCGACTTCGTGGTCCTCCTCATCCAACTCAATCATCAACGAGGTCACATTCCCGAGTGTATCTTCGAGTCGTCGGGGGCGGTTCTGCTCGATATCTGCTTTCGCAGCATCGAAGAAGTGTTCGAGATATGCGTCGTAGCTCCCGCTCGCCTTTCCGTACTTCCCTGTCCGTGCAGCCGCCGCGAATTTCATCACCGTCTCGTCCAGCGTGTTGTGGAGCAAGAGTGAGAATACTACCCAGAAACGGTGGATAGTGACGACGACGCTGACAAGAAGCAATGCTCCCACTGACAGTCCCACATCTGTCATGACGTACTGACCCGTCGAGAGGATGACACCCAAGCCCACGAGAAGGTTCGCGGCGAAGAGAAACGTGATGGTCTCGATCGAGCGGAGTTTGTTTGCGAGGTCTTCGACGACTTCGGGAGTGGTCGGCAAATTGCGGACAGACTGCCACGCAAACGAGAGGGCAACCAGAATCAGCGTGATTACGGTGGCGTGGATACCCCACAGCGCGGTCAGGCTGTCCGTGGTGAAGCTTACCGTCGGGAGCGGAGAAAGAACTGGATCAATGATGGGAACCACAAAGTACCAGGGCAATCCGACGAGGAGGGCGATCACGATTCCGATGCTGATACCTTCCCTGCGACTGTATCGCCCAGCGATGAGGCGGTTAATTGTAATTGCTAGATAGCGTGCAATCTTCGCGGTGGCATCGGTCATGCCCACAACAGCCATCACAGAAGCGTGCCAACGCTGGCGGTATAATAGTTTCTCAGGGACAGGTCAGAAGTCCATTATTTGAATGTGAATCTTCCCGAAGACAGTGAGACAGCGGTATATATATAAGTGATTTTAGTTGACTCCGTGCAAGATATGCGCACTCTATTCAGCACGGGCGCTGAAACTTATCACTACTTGAGGGTTTCAACAAGGCCAAAAAAACTAGGAAACTGGGGGGTGTGTGTAAAAATATGCGGCTCAGGATGAACGATGAGAGGGAGCGTCGTCTTGAAGCGCTCCTCGAAGCCAGCGGCGAGAATACGAAAAGCAAGGCCATCGACAGTGCCGCGAAGTATTACGTCCGGATGTCCGGGGCACTGGCGCGGTTCCGACCGGAAAGGTGGCGGAACTGATGCAGCTGGCTGAACAACAGGGCAGCGTCACGCCAGCCGAGATCGCAGACGTCCTCAACACTGCGGAACTCCCGGTCACTTGGGAGAGCAACTGGTCAGTGGGTGACTGATATCAAGTACAGGAGTTTCGCACAGGGGCGTTCAACTCAGAAAGGTGCCTAAGAAGATCTGGCCTGTTCTCGTGTCGGAGTATTCCCAACAGCCGTTACCCCCGTACTCCCGGTATTGACTGGTCTCCGGGACTCCTCCGACAGTCCAGGCTGCGGTAGCGGTGCGGGAAGGGCCGGCCCGGTCTGGGCCGGTCCGTTTTACCCGTGCCCCCTCAGGGGCACTAACGCTAAGGGGGACCGGCCGACCGCTGTGCCACCCAGACCGGCCGGCACCGGCCGAGAACGACGTCGAGCCGGCGGAATCGAGGGTTGGACTGCCGGCCGTTTCGCGCCAGTTGTGGTGAAATAATCTACTGGCGCTCCGTTAACACCCGAGTGAAAGCGAATTGTATAAGAATAGTTATTGAAGGTATCTAGATAGTATATGTTGACTACAGGAACGGACTGAAAAGAAGAAGCGAGTGCGATGGCAGGAGCTACCGACCCGGCGAACCGGCCGGAGACGGCGGGCTACCCTGGCGGCCCGGTCGCGAACAGCGGACTGTTGTCGACGCGAACGCGGACTTCGTCGTGGTCGAGATACTCCTGGTCGAGCGCGCGAGCGAGCTGGTCGGGACGGAGGTCGACGTCTCCGAAGTAGCGCCACGTCGAGGAGCCGTCGCCGGCGTCGCCACCAGTGGACTCGTCCTCACCAGCAGCGACCGACTCGGCGCGGTCGACGTCCTCCTGGTCGGCCTGCCGCTGCTCGCGACGTTCGCGACGCTCCTCGGCACGGTCGCGACGATCTTCGGGCTGGTCGCCAGGGTTGATCTCGTCGAGGACGTCCTGGCCGAGTTCCTCAAGGAAGCGACTCGACCAGCTAACCAGCGTCACGGCGCCGCGCTCGCGTTCGAGGATTCCAGGGCCGCGAGCCGGGCCAGCCTCACACAGCCGGCGCACGTGCTTGCGCACGGTCCGATACGCCGCGCCTGTCTGCTCGACCAGCTGGTCGTAAGTCATCCCGGCAGCATCATCGGGCGCGTCACGAAGCGCCGCGAGGATGTCGTACACCAGGTCCGTTCGGTGACTCGTCGCCTGCCGGTACAACGGCGGCACGAGACTCTCGTAATGGCGCTGCAGCCACTCGCGGCGACCCTCGGGCTTCTGAAAGGCAATCGGTGGCGCGTCGGGGCCGTCACTGTAGTCGTCGGCGACGAGATGGTCCTCGCGAACGTCGGCCCACGAGAGGTGCGTCAGCAGGACCTCCTCCAGGACAGCCATCACCTCGTTCCAGCGGTTCATCGGAATCGCACGGCGGACACGCTGGTTCTGCTCCTCGTCGTAGACGCGTTCTTTGCCCTCCAGCGCGACCTCGACCTTCGGCTGATCCATCGGATACTCCAACTTCTCGGGGTGGTCGGGATAGTAGACCTTGATGGAGAGCTGGGCGTCCAGCGCCGGGAACCCGAGCTTCTCCCAGGCGTCGGTCTGCAGCCAGCACTCCATCCACTTGCCGTCCTCGTACTTCCCGCGCGTATCCAGGTCGGCCTCGTGGGCAGCCAGCAGATCCGCAGACTGGCGGATCGTCTGGACGACGTGTTGCTCTTTCACGCGCTCGATGCGCTGATGCACTTCGGCCTTGGTGAAGCGTGCCGAGTCCTGGCAGATATCGTCAACTTTCAACTGGTAGCCCAGCGCTCCGCCCAGGAACTTCGTCGCGAGAGCGATGGCTTCGGTGATATCCTCCAGCCACGTCGCCTGGACAGTCAGGAATGATCCTTCGCTGTACGGGATATCGAACGAGGAACCGTCCTTCTGGATGAGGTCCTCCCGCTGCGGGCGGATCTTGACCGAGAACGAGCGATCCGGTGTCGATCCCCAGCGGATCGCGCCGTCGTCGTCGACTGGCCGCAACGTGAGGTCGTACTTGTAGAACGCGCGGTACTCGCCACCGATCTCGCGACCAGCTCGCCACGGCGAACTCACGAGCGTGACGGCGAAGCGACCGTCCTCGTCGTCGTGGGGATGCTCGAAGTCCCGGGAGAGCACGCGATACTCCTTGTCGTCGTACTCGACGATATCGTCCGTCGCCAGCCAGGCAGCGCGTGCGTGCTGGTAGGCACTCCCGTTGGGCAGCGGCCGATCATCGTCAAGGCCCCACTTCCGGCGAAGTTCATCGGCGTCCCGCTCGAGATCTTCGAGGGTGAAGGTACCGTTCGCGCCGTGGCGAGCCGGCGCAGGCATGGTCTCCGTCGTGGTGTCGACAGCCTCCTGGCGCCGGTAGTCGTGGCGAGCCGCCGTCCGATAGGCGACGTCGGCGTCTGGCTGGTCGAGGCTCACTCTAACCACCTCATCTCCGGCTTCCTGGTGTGCTGGGCGCCGTAGTCACGCACCTCGATACTCTCGACAGTGGCCCACTCGTCGGGAAACTTCGCGGAGTCCTTCGAGCGGACCTCGTGACGGACGTCGACGCCAACCCCGTGCGTGTAGGCGATGACGATGCGGTGGTCAACGGTCTCGTGACGGTGACGGTGGCCGACGAAGGGCTTGCTCGACCACTGCGCCAGCGTGTAGAGCCGGTCACGGTCCCAGCGCCGGACGTGGTCGTCGTCCGAGCCGGTGCTGTACTTCGCCGTCATGGCGACTCACCTCCGTCAGTGACAGCCTCGGTCGCAGCATCGACCTCGTCGCCCATCCAGTCGATCTGCTCGAACATCCCACCCTGGGCTTGCGCAACATCTTGGAATGGGAACGACACCGACAGCTCGCCGGGTATAAGGAGTGCGTCGAAGACATGACGGTCCTCCAGCGGCTTGCGGTAGTCCCGACCGAGGAGCACTTCTAACTCTACGTCTCGGGGATCGACACCACTAGCAACGTTCGACAACCACGTTGACAGCCCCTCGTGGACGTCCAGCGCCCACCTGTCGAGGAGCGTCGTCACGTCGTCTCCGGACGGAAGGCGCTGGTCCGAGTCAACGGGAATCCCTCGCAGGTCGCTGGGCGTCTTCTCGTAATGCTCGATCGGCGTCGCCGGGTCGAGGACCGCGTGCTCGGCAGAGATGATGCGCCACTCGTCGGCGCACGTCTCTCCGTACCTGCGCTTGTTCGTCCAGTAGGCACCCTTGTACCGCGCTTTCGCGGGGATCGGCTGGTCGTCCTCGTACTTCGAGCCGGAGCAGCCGACTGCGCCCAGCGTGAGTGGGTCGCGGTCACGGTATTCGTCGATTGCGTCCCGGACTCTGAAGCAAAACGACATCCCATAGCCGTGGCCGTCAGCACCCACGACACCGCGATCGATGTCGACCACCGTCTGGCGAACATCGACCAGATCGTCGCACTCGGAGGCGAGATGCGCCGACATGAGATCGGGAACATGCTCGTCGGCGAGGATGTCCAGCAGCAATCGGTACAAGGGCTTGTCCGCCGCCGCAACCGTCGTTGCGCCGCGGACGCCCCAGACCCAGTGACTCGAGACGGCGAGGTCACCGCCAGGAAGGGCGTGCTCGCGAGGGCGTGGGCAGAGCTTGTCCTCGCGCGTCACGCGGACCACCTCCAGTCCTCGAACGTGCTCTGGCCCTCGACATCGGGCCGATCACCCGGCATCGGCACGTTCTCGACGGTCTGCTCACCGTCTGGCTCGGGATCCGTGGCGTAGACCGTCTCACCAGCCTCGACGTCGTCGGCGTCGTCCTCCTGGTCGTCGGGCGACTGCACCGGGCGCTCGGTGATGTGCTGGTAGGTACCGTCGAGCGGCTGGCCCTCGTAGGTCCGCTCGACCATCAGCGCTCACCTCCGTAGCGACAGCCCACACAGCGGCCCTCGCTGTCGAGATACTGCTCGTCGACGCGGTCGCCACACTCGATGCAGACCCGCGAGAGTTCCGACAACGAGTCGGGGAGACTACTCACGTGACTCACCTCCGTGCTCGCACCCGCTGATACCGCAGCCAGTCAGCCCACAATTGGGGCACTCCCAACAGTCGTTTCCTGCTGGATTCGGCTCCGCTCCGCAGGTGGTACACTCGCCAGGGTTCCGCGTGATACAACCAGTCAATTGAACCACCTCCGTCGTCGTGCGCTAAGTAGCGCTAAGATAGCAGATGTGGTTCTATGAGACTCTCTACTCCCGAGTATCGCGTTTCCGTGGTTGTTTGCGGTGGTTCGCCTCAGACTATACCCCGCAAATTCGGCAGTTTGAGTGGTCTGGTTTGAGGCACCCCCTACGCTTATGCCGGAAGAAGATCCGGCCAGGACTATGGAGGTAGCAATAACTCCAGAAGTTGTAGCGGCTTTCAGTGGTACCGTAACGGCTGTTGTTGCGGTTTTCCAACTACTTACCCACGACGGAGATGAAGGTGGGGATGACGACGACGATGGGTCTGGCGGAAACTCAGGAGGGGCGGTATTCCTACCCGTGCATGAACACGCGTTACGTAGGGCCCGTCGGTAATCGATAGATATCTCAGACATCGCCCTCACCTCCGTCGGTCGCGAGAGCCCGAGAAGTTCCAGACACGCCAGCGCCGGCCGCGTTCCGGTCGACCTCGTCCCAGGGTTTCGCTTCGCCATCGCGAACGATGTACCACTCACCGGGCGGCCGGTCCCGACCGTCGCGCTCTTCCAGGCGGTCGGGGCGCTCGCCGATTTCGTCCAGGCGCGACGCCCGGCGCTCCAGCATCTCGACGATCTTCTCGCGCGGCCCGCGGTCGAGTTGGTGCTCGATCTGGAGCCAGAAGTTGATGACGCGCTTGGAGTCGATGCCCTCGATGCGCTTCTGGATGAACCAGCCCGGCTCCGTGTTATACTGCGAGCCACTGTCGAACAGCGGCCGGTCGAGGAAGCGAGCGGGGTCTTCGCCGATCTTCTCGCGAAGTTCCGCGCTTCGCTCGTGCGTGTGACTGCGGGTTGCCCGGGTCTGGCCCTCACCTGCCATCGCCGGTCACCCCCGACCGACGAGTTCGGGCCAGGGCAATTGCGCCACTTCCTGCTCGTGGCGGTCGACCTCGTACCAGCTATCGCGCAGGTGTTCTTCCAGGAGGGTCGCTGGGACGATCACCATCTCGACGAGGCGCTTCGCGTCCTCGTGCTCCTCGTAGACAGCCAGCAGGAACACGCCGCTCTCGGAGACCATTGCGTCGAGCTGGTCGACGGGAATCAGCCACCGCCCAGGCCGGTTTCCGCGCGCGCCGTTGCTGACGTGGCGCTTGCAGGCCTTGATCTCGACTAGCGTGTCGGCGTCGACCAGCGGGATGCCGCCAAAGGACACAGTTGGGGCGGTCCGCGGGCCGATCACGTCCGTCGCGACGGCGTCGTAGAACGCCTCGGCGTTGCCCGCGGCCTGTAGGCCGTCGACGGCGTCTATGACGAGTGCCTCGACGTCCTCGCCGATGGCTTTCGGCTCTGCGAGGGGATCTCGCGAGCGACTCACGCCTGGTCACCTCCGTGGTCGTCAACGTCAGGTCCGATATACCGCTCTGGAACTGGAACCCATCGAGCCTTCCCGTCGCGAAACTTGACTTTCAGACCGGCCATGCTGTCGTTGAACCCGGGAGCGTTCCGGCCTGCACAGTTGGACGGGAAGGTCAGATTGCAGTCCTGACACTCCCATCCGAAACATTCTGGAACGATTCCCGGAAGCGGTTTGCCGCCGCTCTTCGAGTGCCCGACATAGCGTCCGCAATCGGGACACGTGGGCTTGTACTCGTCATGCTCCAACTGTGCCACTTCCCGCACGTCGGGGTTGCGTGAGAGTGCAACCTGGCCGCCATCGGTCTTCAGCCGCTCGTCGTCTCGGGACACGCGACCGTCAGCAAGCGCGTCCTCGAAGCACGAAGAGCACAACAACTCCCGACCACCATCGCACACCTGAATCGCTCGCAAGGCTTCTTCGCGGTTGGAGACGCCGCAATCCTCGCATCGAGCAGTCTCATCAACTGGTAGTCCGCCATCAGCGACCAGACGTGCTTCCGGATCCTCGTCGAGGACCTCGCGCTCGTACTCGAAGGCGAAGTCCAACCGATCGCGCCAGAGGTCGACGAGATGTCGGCGCTCGCAGGTCCGCAACTCGTCCAGGTCGACACCCGGCGATGGCACGTACGACCGGGGCCAGCCCGTGCCGTCGACCAGCCCCTTCGGCACGTAGCCCTCCCCATCTGGATTCGCGACCGCGGGTCCAACCGTCTCGACGACGTTCGCGCTGACGAGGTGACCGTAGCGGACGCGGATGATGCGCCCCTCCTTGATCTCACAGCTGACGGCCAGACAGCGCGGCCCTCGCTTCGAAGGGTCCTCCGCGGCTGGGTGGTCGAGCCAGCTCTCTGGGAGTGGCTTGTACGCGTGATCATCTCGCTCAACGGGCCACTCACTCGGCATCAGACGTCACCTCCCGCGACCGGGTCGAGCCCGATATCTTCCGGTCCGAAGTCCTCAGCGGCGAGCTGGGCGGCCAGCGACGACTGTCTGATGGGTGGGTCGTAGGTCGGGTCGCCGTGGTCGGCGTCGATGTGAACCACGCGGCCCGAGCGGGAGTCTGCGGTCACCAACTGCGACAGCGGCGCGTCGATATCCCCAGTAGTCTCGCACTCGGGGAAGCAGTAGCGGCAGGGACCACGCTGGTCAAGATCGGTATCTTTCGCCGCGCGCCAGTCGTCGTGGTTGTCGATCGTCTCGTGACACGCGGGGAGCGGGCCGCCGACGATCATGGGCGGCACACCCCCTCAGCGCGCGCTGGACACTGCGGTTGGTCGTCTGGATCGAACGACTCACCACAGTACAAACAGCGGGGGTTCGGTAAGGAATCGGGGTCGAACTGCCGCTGTTGCTTAGACACAGCGGCTCACCCCCGCGATTTGAGAAGTGACTTCCGGATGTTGTTGCCGGAATCCCTTAAGGTAGGATGGGTTCGGGCAGATTTCGGCTACGAACCTATCGCCGTCCCCTGGTTTTGGACCGATACCACTGTCGTTACTCGTGCGTTCTGGTGTCATCGTCAAGTGAAAGTGCGTCGAGGTGGCCGCGGCGGCGCACTTCGAGTTCGCGCCGCGGATCTTCCTTGTCGTAGTGTTCTTCGATGGTATCTGGGCTGGAGTTGACCCGATCTGCAATGACCTCAATCGGGACGCCACGGGAGAGCTGCCATGTAATCGAGCCTGTCCGCACCTGGTGGGGCGACCGACTTGACGGACATCCGCTTGCCGTGACGTACGACAGATACTCACAGGAGGCCGGGTCGTTCTCGTGCGGGCAGGGGCCGTGCTTGCAGGGGACCGTCGCCAAGTAGCACCAATCGCGGATAGTACTAGTCGCCGGTCGCCCTGCCTCGCTGGGGATGAGCGGCGAGCGGCCGTACCTGTCGGAGATGTCCATCCGCTCGCGATCCAGGAACTCGGCAAGGACGGCCGTCGGCTCGTCGAGCAACCCGACGTAGCGCTCGCCACGACGACCCTTCTTGAGCTCGGTGCCGGTCTCCGGCCGGTGCTCGAATCGGAGCCACTGTTCGTCGGCGTTGAAATCTCGCACATCGAGACTCCGTAGCGCCCCCGACCGACAGCCGACGGTCCAGAAGATTTCCAGGAGAGCGTGTGGGCGACTCGCGCGCTGGGGACTATCGCGATACCACGAGAGTAACGCCTCGCCACGCTCTGGCGGCAGCATCGTGTCGTCACTGCGGTCTGCTGGATCGACATCGGGTATCTCAACAGCCGTCGGGACAGCCTCGTCGACGACTCCAATCGAGACACAGTACTCCAGCCACTGCCGGAGCGTCCCGAGTTCCTTGTTAAGCGTGAGAGGTTTGGCGTTCTGATGGCGATGCAGCTGATACTCGTCAATGTCCCATCCGTCGATGTCACGAATGGAGTCGAACCCTTCTCGCTCGCAGTACTCGACGAACAGTTTGAGGCGGTACCACAGCGTCGACAGCGTGGAGTCGCGAACGTCTGGTCGTCGACGATCAAGCCAGCGCTCCGCTGCCTCGCGTGGGGAGAGATCGCGGCCATCACTCATCGCTCCCCTCCGTCCAACATCGCTTCCTTCGCCTGGCGGACGCGCTTCAGTTCCTCGGCGCTGCCGCCCTGGTCGGGGTGGGCAGTCTTCGTCTTCTGACGGTAGGCCGCCTCGACGACGTCTTCGGGAGCGTCCGGCGTGACATCGAGGACCTCGTGCGGCGCTGGCTGGTCGGCCGGCGCGTCGGCGACGATGGCTTCTTCGTTGCCGCTGGGCAGCCGCGCCGTCGCGAACTCGGACTGCCCGGTCGTCACCGGCCGGTCAGACATCTTGCGCTTCTCACGAATGTACAGCCCAATCGCCCGGGCGTTGTCCCGCCAGTCCGTGTAGTGATCGCAGGCGACGGCGAATTGCTGGCCATCTTTCGACCACCGGACCACGACCGCTGGATCCGACGGGTTGGCGTTCGCATACGGCATCCCGTCCTGTTTCCGGTGGGGAGCGGCCGTCGAGACGCGCCAATCATCAGCGCCGACGCGATCCAGTAGTTCCGTCTCGATGCGCCGAAGTGCCTCGTGGAACGTAACGCCGAACTTCGAGGTGTGGACGCGTTGTGACGCGGGCGTCCGTTCGAATTGTGCCGGCCAGTCGACCGCTCCGTCCGTGCGGTCCTGCTGGCTCGTCATCTATCCACCTCCAGCTCGTCACGCTCGAACGCCTGGTCGCAGGCTTCGAAACTACAGGCGTAGTGGTCGCCGCAGTTCTGGACGCCGGCGTGGCCGCACGGACAGATCGCGTCGCGGTTCGCGACGATCTCAGCCGCGCGCTCGCTGGCCCAGGATTCGACCTTCCAGACACGCCGGCTGTTCTCGGTCGGCATCGATTCACCGTCGTAGGCCTCCCAGCCCTCCTTGGCGATGACACTGTCGTGGGACAGTGAGCGAATCGTCCCAACGTAGTCCTCTGGCACATCGGCCATGAAAAACGTCTCCGGCGGGTCAGGCAACCAGTTGAGGAGGTCCGCATAGTTGCGGACGACCGAGCCCGCCTGAGGTGCGCCAGGGTGGCCGCCTTTGGACTGGCTCATGGCTGCACCTTGTTCTCCAGCAAGTCGTTCTCCCTCGCGTAGACGCGATTACGGCGCGAACACTCCTGGCAGCAGTAGAAGAGGTAGTCGTTCTCCAACTGCACGCGATAGTCTGCAGCAGAGTCACAGACTTCGTACGCACAGTCCTCGTCGTCGACTTCTTCGTCTGCTGCAACTGGCTCTGGAACGATAGCTGGCTCGTCTAGCTCCTGCTGCCCGCCGTCGGCGCGAACACTCTCGCCGTCAGGAAGGAACCGCTCGGTACAGCATCGCAAAGCAGCGGCCAGCGTCTCGTGGTCGTCGCCACAGAAATCACACACTGGCTGGCCACCGTCGGCCCGGACGACCGCCCCCTCCTGGACCGCATCGACGCTGCCGGCCAGCTGGTCGAGGATGCCCGCCAGATGGCCAGCCGTCTCGCGTTGCATCTCAGTCATCTCCTCGGCGTCGGCCGCGAGGGCGCACTGTTTGCGGGCCTCGCGCAGTCTGTCGGCGGGATTCATGAGACGGCGCCCTCCTCGCGCAGGTCGTCGACCCGGACGGCCTCGCCGATATCCAGGTCTGCAACCTCGTCGCACCAGAGCGCGTCGTCCTGGGTGACGACATCGAGGTCGTACTCCTCCGCGTGCTCGCGGGACATCATGCGGATCTCGCCGAACGTCTGGCCGCTGTTGACCAGCTCGTCGTGGTTCGCGACGGTCGGATCCTCGCCGCTGTCATCAATCTCCAAGTCGGCGTCGTCCTCGTAGGCGATGAAGTGTACCGGGACGAACTCCTGCCCGCCGTCGGCGACGACCTCGGCTTGGCAGATGTCGGTCAGCGTCGCGAGATGTTCGGCCTGCACTTCGAGCAGGCGCTTCCCGGCGTGAGTCAACGCGTAGCGATTCGTGCGCTCGTCGAGGTCGCTCTTTTCGACCAGGTCGGCCTGAACGAGTTGATCGAGGTTCGGGTACAGCCGGCCGTGGTTGACCTCTTCGCCGTAGAGGTCTTCGAGCCGGCGCTTGATTTCGAGCCCGTAGCTCGTGGCATCCTCGTGGTCGATCTCCTGCAGGACGGCGAGCGTGTCGCGCTGGAACGCGGACAGGTCCGTCCAGGTGGTCGTGGTATCGGTACTGTCGGTCGTGGTGGTGTCGGTACTCATGAGTGGATCTCGGTGAGAACTGGGTGATCGTCGGTCGATACCGCGTGCCGGTGCGAACCTTGAAACGGTCGCGCGTCGTTGTCTTCCATGGGTCGGAGATCCGACCGACGCGACACCCGTGGTAGGGACACGGTGTCGCACCCAGCGAGTTTTTGCGGCGTGTCGCCGGGTAGAGACACCCTTCGGAGTGTCGCGTCGATCTGTATCACATGGATTAATGAGACTGAATAATAAATCTTCACATCAATCCATGTGGTTAACCACACGTATTCGTTATTGGAACCTGATAAGTTACCGGGCGTTGAATAAGGTAAAAAGTGGCTTCCACACGTCAACCACCGGGGTGGATGCAGTTGCCCATTGACGACAGAATCCTTGAGCTGTTGTCTGAGACAGGTATTATACTGTCGCCCGCGGTAATCGCTATCAACATCGACAAATCCAGAGATGAAGTCAATCGTCGTCTTTCCAAACTTGTTGATAAAGGGATGGTAGAACGTGTGAAGAGGGGCTACTATCGAATTACACCAGACGGCGAAGCATATCTTCAGGGAGAATCCGAAAGCTCCTGACTGTTCTACAGATAGAAGCCGACGCGGTGTCAGATTTCCCTGATTGACATCACCTCGCAATCGTTCCGTTCTAAGAGTAAGCCGCGTTCGAGCTGACGATCCACAATTTCGGCCCCCAGGGCACGCACTGACTAGACCTGATGTTTGTATAACGCTTTGGGAGCCAATATTTTTTGAGAGTCTCTGTCGCTGGTTACGATGGGGTGCCCAAACAGCATCCCGAAACCTTCCTAGGAATGACCCTCGGGCATCAGATAGCCCATTCACGGCACCGCCACCTCCTCGATGTCGAGTTCACGCACGAGCTGGTCGACCCACTCTGGTAACTCTGGCAGTGAGGTCAGCCCGGAGCCGGCGTTCGTCGTCTGCAGGTGCGCGACACCGTTGCTGACGTCAAAGGTCCAGACTTCGTCAGTAGCTACGCGGATTACGTCGATGCGGGCGTCGAACTCTGGGTGCCGATACTCGTCCTGGACGCTGATGCGATACTGCTCGCCGTTCATGTACCTGCTCGTCGACCGCGCGGCGGAGGCCTGGTCTACAGAGGCCATACCCGGAGCGACCGCCGGCCTTGTAAAAGGGTTCCCGCGCAAATTCACGGATAATCACGATTTCGCCCGGAGAGCTACTCAGAGAAAGGAAAACAACCCGTAGCGCCGATTCACGGAAATTCACGCTTCCACTGCTGTCAGGCGATTCACGGATTCACGCTTCTTCGATTTGCAAGACACAGTAGCGTGTCCCACGTCCGGTTCCAGCCTGTTCGATGAGGCCGTAGCGTTCGAGGCTGTTGAGGTACCGCCGACGCATACTCTGGCCGCGTGGCTCCTGGACGCGGCTTGCGTACCGGCCGTGAAGGTCTGTCGCTCGGATGCCCGAACTCCCCGCTTCGCGAATAATTTCGAATATCGCGCGCTGGTGCGTCCCCAGCGACCGAATATGGCGGTCGCGCACGTCGGCCAGCGCCTCTTCCTGGACGTCGTCGACGAGCCCGGACGTAATGGGACACTCGTCCGCACTGGCCGCCTCGGCCGCCCGCCGGAGTAACGCAATCGCTGTCCGAGCGTTACCGACGGCAAGGTCGGCAATGTAGTCAATCGCGTCATCGGCGACGCGGTCGCGCATCAACCCATATTCGACACGGTAATCGAGGATGTCGACCAGCTCGTCATGCGAATACGGGTCAAGATGCATCGTTCGGAACGTCCGCAGCCGACTCCGCGTCTCCGAGTTGATATCCGGGGCTGAGAACAACGAATCCTCGTCGACACAGATGCAGACCAGCGTCACGCCCGGGACATCGTACAGCGCATGCAGCAGGGCGAGGTCGGTCAGCGCGTTCACCTCGTCGATGATGGCAAGAATCTGCGAGTCTGCCTCACGGAGCAACCGGATGTAGTGAGCGCGGGGGGTGCCGTCGGGGCGCTGCGTCCCCAGGTCGGTCTCCCGCACGATCTCGGCGAGCGTCGCTGCAGGCGTCGGATCCGACATACAGTTCGCCAGGCCCCAGCGCACGTCGAACGTCTGTTTCGCAGTTTCTTTGCGATGTACTTCGCCAGCGTGGTCTTTCCTGACCCAGTCGGGCCGAAAATAAACGCGTTCTCGCCCGAGCGACCATGGGTGAGTGGATCGAGCCACGAGGCCAGTGCGTCTTTCTGTCCATCACGGTGGTACAGGTCACGTGGGATGTATTCCGGGCGGAGCGCTCGGGCGTCAGTTATCATACTCAAAGCGTTCCAATAAGAGACAAGTAAGTGCGAGCCAAGCAGAGTGAAAGTGGTTTTCACCTGTTAACGTCTTATTTATTTATGAAACTGAGTGCGAAATATACGTTTTCGAACTATCAAACCTGGTAATAAGACCTTACTGTTATATGAGGTGATGGTCTACACGTGGCTAGGAACACGCAGTATCACGAGAAGGACATCAGGTTGGGATGGCACCCATCCTGTGTGCAAGTCCAAATAACACGGGCCACTATCTTAGCAGTTGTGGCCCATCTCGTATGCGCTGTGTGTCCGTGAGAAACCATGAAGCTACAACAACTTCGCAACGACGATGGTGCAGTCAGTCCAGTGATTGGCGTGATATTGATGGTCGCAATCACCGTCATTCTGGCAGCCGTCATCGCAACATTCGTCCTCGGTCTCGGTGACCAGGTGAGCGATACAGCGCCGCAGGCAAGTTTTGATTTTGTCGAGAATGGAAATAATATCGATATCACCCACACTGGTGGTGCAACCCTCGACGCAGCCAACATAAATGTCACCTACGGAACCTTCGTTGACGATGCGAATAACTGGGGTGGTGGGACGATATCCGCCGGTGACACATACACAACGAACGATAGCGTCAGTTCCGGAGATACAGTTCGAATTATCTGGGAGAATGATGCAGGAACGGACTCGGCAACCCTGCGCGAATACGAGTACGGCGGCTGATTAACACTGTTTTGAGGCGGTTTTTATGCCGATCGACGATAGGATAGAGATTTCGAAGCACCTTGCTGCAACCTACGCGGGCGGTCGCTACGACGACCCGTGGGGCCGCGTCCAAGAGTACCAGCGTGTGCTCGAATACACAGCCGAGCACCCGAACAAAGGATCGGCAGCTGTCGCGTCCGCACTGGACCTGCCGCGCAGCCGCATTCGTCCATGGATGGAATCGGACAGTCGCCCCGACCCCGTGCGCGCGATTCAGACTGCAGAAGACTACGGCTGGCTCGATCTCTCGTGGAACGACGAACAGTTTGAAGGATTCAATATTCTCGTCGCGTGGATATTTGCTGGCGGCTCAATCGCTACGGAGACGTACGCCCCCATGTTCACGGTCGAGGAAGAGACAATGCGATGCGCCTACACGGCGCTGAAACGCGCGGGTATCACCGATATCGACATAGAGAATGTAGACAGCGAGGGTCGCGCGACAGACCTCCGGCCGGGTGTCGATGGCGTGATTCTCGGACGGTTTCTGGCCGCGCTGGGTGGACCCGTCGGCACGAAAAACGCTGAGCGAGACTTCGCACTACCTTCGTATTTGGATGAAGCGCCAGCAGATGTCCGGATGGAATTCCTGCGAACATACGTATGGTTGCGTGGTACAAACCCACCCAAGGAGACGCGACTTGCAGTACAACTCGCGGAACAGCGGGACGCGGCGTTCAGACAGCAGCTCAAAGACCTGATCGAGTGGGCTGTGCCAGGGAGCGTGCGCGGCGACGGGACGACATTCCTCCTCACACCCCACGCCGCACGCGTTCTCGACCGACCACCCGAACTCTGTCACCGATGAGGCCTGCTATCAAATTTTGCAGGTTCTGGTCGACATCCGATATAAACCTCTAGGATGGTTTATCTCCAATATCTGAAAATGGGCCTGAGAGAGGCTTTTTCTGGCTCTGTAACTGCCATTCACGTTTTCGCATCTGATAACAAGTCGGCAAACATATATACCAATGCGACAAGGAGTTTGCACTATGCGCACCAGGTGGCGAGACCCGTGTTCGAGTCGCGGGGCGTACGTTGGGGTTCCCGACGCATCGACTTGTCACATCAAGTCGAGTGCAGGAGAAACCCCCGGGGCGAGCCTCGGCATCGCTCCGTTATGCACCGTTGCCGAGGGACGGTTGATACAATGAGATTACGCGAAACAATCCGGGAGTTGCATAGCGGAGAAGATAGGGCAGTCAGTCCAGTGATCGGTGTGATACTGATGGTCGCCATCACTGTGATCCTGGCTGCGGTCATCGCGTCGTTCGTGCTCGGGCTCGGCCCAAGCGAGGCCGCGCCAAGTGCGCAGTTTGAGTTTGAAGAAATCAATACCGACGACGGGGTCACGATCAAAATAGCCCACCAGAGTGGCGACACAATCGATCCAGCCACCTTAGTGACTCGTGGTAGCTTCAATAACAGTGCTGGTAATTATGTCGGTTCACCAGACGGATCAAATGGAGTCAACTGGACAGACAGCGCCAATACAGGCAGTGTATTAGCTGATATATCCGTAAGCGGGAATGAAATCTCCTCTGGAGATTACATGAGTGTTAACGTCACATCAGGCTGGGACCTCTCAGTCGTCTGGGAGAAGGACGACCAGTCCAGTGAGATAGCCTCACAAGAAGCCTAACTGAGCACCACTTTTCAATCACTTTCGACAGACTAACGAGCGCAGCTAAAAGGAGAGCGTCACTTCGCGCTCGTCGTCGTCCCACTCGACAACTTCGGGTTCTTCGCCTGCTTCAAGTTCCAGTTCGTCGACAATACTGCGCGGGATCGTGTAGACCATCGACCCGCCGCGTTCGCGAATTTTGTTCATCCTACCGGGCAGACGGTGAGCCATGCCTATGTATTCTCGGCAATCTAGTATAAATGTTCCCTGCGGCAGGTACATCTCTTCGAGAGAGCGTAGAGACCGCTGGAAGTAATCTCTCACAAATATCAGAGTGTCTATAGTATTTAAGAAGCGTGCGGACACTGGTCTACACTAACGGCCTGTCGGGGCGGCCCACACTGGATACACCGGCGCTCTGGATGCACGGCTCGTGGCTGGCCGGCGCGCGTCTGGGAACGCCGCGATGGGTACCGATTAGCCACGCTTCTGTCCCCCATCCATGAGCACCACAGAGACACTCGCGACCGTCACCGACCCGGATCGACACTGCCGGGAGGACTTCTGGGGCGAGCTGGACGCCGGCCAGGATGACACCAACGGCCACGACGAGATCGAAGGCACCGACCCGGCCGAGTACATCGCGTTCCAGCACATCGCCGAGTTCGTCGCGCCGATCTGCGCGAAGACCGGCGACGAACTCTCCGACCCCGAATTCTACCTCCCGAAACAACACGAGACGCCACACGGCTACGTCGAGTACCGCCAGCACCGCCACCGTCGGCGCTGGAACCCGGAGACGGGCTACATCAACTGGGGCGAGTCGACCAGCACGGGCCTACCAGAAGTCGACTACGAGACCTACCGGACTGCCGCGGCGAACTACCTCTCAGAGCGTGGGATTCGACTCACGCATATCGAGGAGTACGAACAACTCCTCGACCGCTTCTGGCACGACCCGCAGTACAACTCCCACGACGCCCTGGCGCAGTTCATCCGCGTCGTCAGAGAGCGCGAACAGGATTGAAAGCACGATTCGCAACTTTCGCAGATTGTGAATTTACAATGACAGAGACATTCTCCACTCACGAGCGGCGCATGGCCTTCCTGTTGGCGCTGCTGGGGTCAGCCATCCCGTTCGCGATTACGTTTCAGGTGTACGGTACTGCGGTCGAACGAAATCCTGTTACTGCCATGCTCATTGACGCAGTCGGTTGGGTCGGCGTCGGTGCGCTGATCCCGGTCGTGACGGTCAGTGCGTTCATCGTCTTCTGGCGTGTCGCCAATTGGGGCTACAAGAGCGTCGCCCGTGCCGGGATGTGGACGCTTGCAGGTTTGGGTATCCTCAATACTGTAAATGATATTTGGGTGGCCCAAACTCTGACAACCGTCTCATGGGAGTCAATTCTAGTCTTGGCGGTCATCGTGTCCGCTCCGGCGATTTTTTGGCTCTTGCGGAAGCGAGTAACCCGACAACCTACTGTTGCTTCGGGGATTGCGATACTGGTCGTCATGGCTACAATCGGCTCACCATTCACCGCGATACTGGCTCCCTCAAATATCGGTTTGATCGGTCTTGCGAATGCTGAAACAACTAGCAATATTGATTTGACTAAATTTAGTGAATCGGATCCTAACAGCGTTTATCAGATTGAAAATTCGTCAACGCTTAGCTTCACGAATCTTGACGGTGATGATACCGGGCGTGTCTACAACGATGTTGGGCCAGGTATCAAACGCAACGCGACTCTCTCATATAATTTCAAAGTGGACAATTATACCGATAATGCCGCCTTTGATGTTGGTTGGGCCGCTCAAGGAGATACTACCGAGTCGGGGGTCAACTACGGCGCTGTGGCGAGATTGGCCGGTGATCAGATTATTTTGCGAACATGGGACCGGAATGGACGATCTCAATCTTCAGCGATTTCTCTAACCAGCGGCAATAGATATTATACTGATATGGAAACATATCGTGATAACGGTACTGCTGTTTTGACTGTCTATAGTGATTCAGGTAAAACAAACGTTATAGGATCTGTCTCCGCAAATTATGACCCTACTGTTTCGTATGATTATCTCTATGCGGCAATGGGTCAGGGGTCAAATGGGCAAGATAACGGAAATATGGATGGGGACGTCAGTGACCTAACACTGAAAACTAAAAATTATTCATCTGAAACCGGGATAGACCTATCTAAGTTTAAGGAGAGTGGTGACGGAAATAATCATTTCAGCGTTCATAATAAAAGTAGTGTCATCGTTCATGGCGCTACTGGCGGTGACGATGTGCTACTGTCAACCAACTCATCTGTCCAAATGCCAAAAAATGATGATTACACTATTAATTTCACATATAATTACTACAATCATGCAGACCATAGTAATTTTGTAGTTGGTGTATCTGAAACCAAGGGTTCGTGGTCAAATGTTGACCAATCCGCTGGCGTTAGATTGGAGAACACATTTATAGCCCGTTCCGAAACTGACGGAGCTAATATAAATCGAGGTGCAGAAATTGATATCCCAAACCGGGCAAATGTTTACTTTTCTCTTGAGATAAATCAAACAAAGGACAAAGTGGTTGCTTCCGCCTACAATGATAGTGAACGCACGGACCTGATTGGAACATCAGAAGCGTATATTGGTAATGTGTCATACCAATATCTATATGCAGTACAACAAAAAAGTGGAAGCGTATCGAGTGCAGGTTATTTAGACGCTTATTTGGGGGAAATTAGTGTTTCTAAATCATCTTCATCAAGCTCTAAATTCGACGTTAGAACCCCTACAAACAGGAATGGTGAAAATGTGTATTCTCCTGTTAATCGAGATACTCTAAATATTAACGAAATTCAACATGAGGATGATAGCGCATACTATGTAAATTCGACTCCGGAAAGAGTGCAATATAGCTTTGCTGTTACTAATTATGGTGATCCAAGTTCGTGGGTAACTGGGTGGTCAACGGACGCAAAAGCCAGACAAAAATCTGATTACTATATCGGCATTGACCAGGGAGACCTCGGAGGTGCTGGTGGTAAGTCTATCAAGTTGCGTGAAATAACAAATGGTAATACGACAAACTCCGGAGCTGCGTTAGGGATTGGGAGCGACCGTTATTTCATTAACTTGTCTCTCGATAAAACTAACGGAGAGGTGTCAGTAAAGGTCTTTTCTGACGTAGATAGGACAAACCAGATAGCGAGTGATACAATTGCATATGATACCTCGCATGACCTTAGTGTCATGATGGTTGCGGGGAGTGAAGGGGCAGATAATCAAAATAGTAACCCAACATCTGGAGTTTTAAGGGATTTCCGCGCTCCAAATAATGACCTGAGTTCTGGTGGCGAAGGTGGAAGTGCCAATAATTTATCTGGACGTGTCATCGACCAATCCGACTCAACAGTCGCCAACGCCACCGTCACGGTGATCGGTGTCGACTACGACCATCTTGATACAAGTCTGTCCACCGACGAACTCAGACAGAAGGCCAGCGACCTGCTCGACCGCGCGGAAGACCCAATTCCCGATGCCTGGAATCCTGACCTGAACATCCTGGGCCAGGGCGGTGTCTTCGACGATGACGCCGAGGTCGTCGCTGTCCACGACGCCGGCGACTGGGACTACAAACCCACGCTGGAGACGCCCAAGTTGAGAGCTGACGCAGGCGAGAAATTGGCTTTCAGCGTCTGGGACCCGACCGCCAACACACTCATCCAGGACGGTGTCGACAAGCAACTGCCGGGCGTGCAGCGCGACAGACGCGTCGTCGTCGAACAACTCGGCCCGAGCGGCTCCGTCATCAGCAACTCGACGCTGGAACTGAATCGCGTCAAGAGCGTCGATTTCGGCAGCGACCACGAGTACGCCACGGCCACACTCGACCGCGGCCTCTACCGCATCTACCCAGCGGGAACCAAGGCGACAGCCTACGTCGTCATGGTCGGGAGCCCCGACTCCCTATTCTCAGGCTACGTCGACACACTCGAAGACGAGGCGGGCCGCCTGACCGACCGCGCCAGCTACATCACCGACAAACTCAGCGCCAACGAGTTCGACCGCACGACGACCGTCACCGATCAGAACGGTGCCTGGGGCGTGACGATCCCGTCGTCGGTCAACACGGCGGGAGTCAGCGCCTACAAAGGTCCACTTGACGAACTGAGCAAGGACCCACAGAATATCACGCTCGCCGATATCCGGACGCTGTACGACACGACAGACGTGCAGTCGTCGGTCTATCTCCCAACCAGTTCGGTCCGCGCCTCTCCCCCCGAGTCCAACGTCGACCTGGAACTGCGTGAGTTCTCCTCGCCGTCACTCTCCACGAACCTCTCGCGCTATCAGGACCGCATCGACGGCCTGCGCAACCTGGTGGAGAACCAGTCGCGACGCATCGCCGACCTCGTGGGCAACCTGAGCACCGCCCACGACGACCTCGAAAAAGCCTACAGCGAACTCAACGACCTCCGGAAGCGCAACGACCAGCTCGACCAGCGCGTCCGGGATCTTCTCCAGAACCAGAACGCCACGGAGGATATCAACCTGGACATCAACGCCAGCGACCTTACAGACGGCGAACTCACCCAGCGGATTGCGGCACTGGAACAGGCTATCGATGAGACGCGCGACTCGATTCCGACGGAGACAGACAGTTCGACGGCCGCCGAAACCGTCTCCTCACTGGCGCGCTTCGACGGGCCGATCGATTCCGAAGAGGTGGCCGTCATCGCGCACTTCAGCAACGGGACCGACCGCCCAGTCCCCGAGGAGTACATCAGCATCGACCAGTCCGCGGCAACGACAGTCGGCCAGGGAGAGACGGTCGTCCGCATCGAGGACTTCCCACTCGGCGATGCGACCAGCGTGCAATTCGAGTGGTTGGCGGCGACGCCAGACGGAATCGCCGGCGCGACCGAACGAGTGAGCAATCCGCTCGTCGATGCCGACCCGCCGGCAGTCAACTCCGTCCGCGTCTCGTCGCTCGCACCAGGGCCAGACGACAGCGTTACCGTCGAACTCAACCCGGCAGCAGACTCGACGTACCGCAACCTGACCGACGCGACGGTCTACGGCCCCGACGGCTCGACACTGTCGACGACAGGCATCGAGAACGGCCGACAGACCTCGTTCACGACGGCCGGCCAGGGCCGCCACCTGGTCGAGTTGACCTACAGCGATCTCGACGGCAACCAGTACGTCCGCCGCATCCCGATCAAGGCGGCTGCCAACGACGTCAACCGGCCGCCGAGTATCCGTGCGGAATCGGGGCCGACCGGCCGCTACGCACTAGTCGGCGACGGCCTCGACGCCGGCGATATTCAGCGCGACGGAACCGACATCACCATCGCCGCTGTCGTCGGTCGACAACAGGACGTCCCGTCGAGTATCCATGCCTACACCAGCGATATCGACCAGAATCCGATGGGCGACCTCACGGTGCGCGTCCTCCGCGGCGAGGAGAGGAAGAGCGTCACCACGCGCTCGGAGATCGTCATCCACGCCCAGGCGACGCCTGACGACGGCACCTACATCTACCGCGGGGAGAACCCCATCACGACCGACGGCACGCAGTTCGGACGCGTCACACACATGGATAATCAGACACTCATCAGGACCTACACCGACGACAGCGGCACCGTCGACCTGAGTATCCGCCGACCCAGCGGCCTCGTCGATAGCACCGTTGAGTCGATCCGCTGGCAGCTGGCACAACTGCAGCTGCAGGTCAGCGGCTTCACCGACGCCCTCGGCGGCGTCGGCGTCTCACTCGGTGGCTTGTGGCTGTTCGTCTCCCTTCGCCGCCGGGAGGTGATGCCATGAACAGTCGCGCAATCGCCCTCGCCGCGCTCATGCTCGTCTCGACAGTCACCGTCCCGGTGACCGCGGCCGACGGCAGCAGCGACATCGTCGAATACGGCACCGACGGGCAACCCTCGTTCCTCGTGACCTACGACGACGGCGAGTTCGCGAGTCTGCAGGCCTGGGCTGAATCGGCACCCGGCTACAGCATTGTGGAGAACGCGACTGCTGACAACACGGCAGTCGTCTCCGGGCCGCGCTACGAGGTCGTCGCACCGACACTCCTGCAGAACCCACTGGTCGCCCTCGGCGGCGGAACGATCGCCCCGATGCCACTCCAATCGCGCTCGTACGTCCAGTCGGTCGACCCGAACTACCGGCATGCACTCCCAGAGCCAGTCGGCGCGCTCGCCAGCGAGAGTGATTACGAAGCCCCGCGGTCGGACTGGCTGGTCGACGGTGGCTTCAACACCGACGGCATCGCGTTCGACGGCGACGCGAATCAGTCGACCATCGGCGCAGTCGCGACCGACCTCAACGCCGACCAGGTTGCAGCCGACGGCAGCGGCGTCCGCGTCGCCGTCCTCGACACGGGGGCGAACGTCGTCAACGGCACCGACGACCCGCTGTACGGCCAACGCATCGTCGGTGCTCGCAACTTCGTCACCGACCAGCCCGCCGTCGCGAGCAACGACTACGCGAACGTGTCTGACGGCAACGGACACGGTAGCTGGGTCCTTTCCTCGATGGCCGCAAACGCCACGAACAACACGTACGACGGCATCGCTCTCGGCGCGGACTATCTCGTCGGCAAGACGCTCGCCGACGACGGCAGCGGGTCGACCGCGGATATCGTCGACGGCATCTACTGGGCTGAGGCACAGGACGCGGACCTCCTCTCGATGTCGCTCGGGAGTGCCGTCTACGACGAGTCGCTGGCCGATGCCTTGCGACACTTCGTCGCCGGCAACGGCACCGCGGCGTTCATCGCGGTCGGGAACTCCCGCATGACGCGGCCAGCCCAGATTGCCTCGCCGTCGGACGTCCCCGAACCAGGCATCGTCTCCGTCGCGGCGACCAACGCGACCAATGCCTCACAGGCTGGGCCGGCGTACTTCTCACAGACTGGCTCGGACAACGGTTATTCGGACCTCTCGTCCGGGACCACTCGCGGCGCTGGCCCTGATATCGCCGGGCCAGGGATGCGCGTCACGGTGCCGGTCTTCAGCGCGGACGGCTACCGGCGCAACGAGACACTGTCGGGCACGTCGATGAGCACGCCCATCGTCGCGGCGGTCGGAACACTCAGCCTCGATGCCCGGCCAGATCTGGAGAACGACACCGACGCGTTCGTGTCGGCGGTTACGAACACGACGCGGCCGATCCCACTGGCCGGGACGACGGAGGTCGGCGCGGGAATGGTCGACGCCGCGAAGCTCGTCGCCGACAACACGTCGGGAACCAGCCAGACCGATGCTCGGACAGAGCCTGCACAACGGAGAGACCAGGCCAACCGCTCGCTGGGGCTCGACTGGCGCTTCCAGGCACTGCGCCGTATCCAGGTAGGGATCTAAGATGCTCTCACGCCGCGAGTTCCTGACGACCATCGCCACCGGCGGGGCCGTCGCCGGCGCTGGAACAGTCACGGCCAGCCAACTCGATCCCTACGAGACCCAGCCGGACTTCGTGACGATCTCCTACGACGAGGACTTCCTCTCAGAGTACCAGCCGCGGCTGGTCACGCGAACGCTGGATGTCAAGCCCTCGAAGATGTACGCCTGGCGCGTCGACTCGACGGAGAGGAGTACCACGATGGCCTGCTACTGGACGTACTACGTTACTCAGCAAGGACTCTCTGGCGCAGACTCACACCTGTACGACCGGGAGCCCGTCTACGTCGAGGTCGACGAGACGGGAGCGATCGAATCCGTACACGTCGACGGCTACCACTACCTGCTCAAGTCATATCCGAGCGCAGTACCGACGACTGGCGAGACGCACCCCACACTCAAAGCGGTCAACCCGTATCACTTCTACGTCGCGACGACAGAGGTGGGCGAGACGGTCGACCTCGCGGACATGCACGACCGCTACGGCCCGTGGATCCGCAACGGCTGGAATGTCCACGAACCGGCCGTGCTCAACCCTTGGAAAGTCAAGTCGCGGAAGCACTGGTGGCCTGACGGCACGTTCGGGTACTCTCGACGGGCCTTCTACTGGGACACGCTGCTGGGGATCTCACAGTCGACCGGCATCGACGTGCGCGGCGCACAGGAGAGTGACCTGACATGAGCATCCGATGGAGCACGGGAGGCGTTCCCCCGCCCCCGCCGCCGGTGCCTCCGCCGAGAGACGCCCACTGTATCGCTCGCTCACCAACTGCGACCCAACCATCCTGATTCATGCGACACTCAATCAAGACAGGCGTGGCTGCACTGTTCGCGCTCCTGCTGCTGACGGCAGGCGTCGCGATGGCAGCCCCGAGTATCGACTCCGAAACGACTGTGACCTCGACGACCTCCGCCTATGCGGACGGCGAAACGCAGACGACGTTCAACGCGTCTGACGGGGTGAACCTCTCGACGATTCAGGCAAGCTATGCGACGACCAAGCCGGAAATTCGTATCATCGATCCGGAGACGGACACCGTCATCAAGACGGTCACGAACGCGTCGGATCCAGGTTACTTCACGAAAACCGGGGACGACGGGACGACGTACTACTACAACACGACCTTCGCCGAGAGTGACTTCGAGCGGATGCCGATGGCCGCCAACGAGAACAAGTCGGTGACGCTGCGATTCATCGACAACTCGTCACTGGACGACCCGACCAGTAGCGACATGACGAACACGACGGTGTACCTCGAAAACACGGACGAGCGAACCGTCCTGCGGGGCGACGCTGGGGCGATGGAGTTCGGCAGTGACGGCTTCAGTGCCTTCGGCTTCAACTGGAGCGTCGACAAGAACGCCGAACTCGACCAGAGCGACGTCACAGTCGACGGCGACAACACGAGCGTCATCCTGACGCTCGAAGACGAGGCCGGCGATACCGACACGTCGGTCCAGCAGCGCTTCGCCAACGCCGTCCCCGAAGAAGTCGAGAGCGGCGACTGGCTGAAGACCCAGCAGGTCTACGTCGACGGCACGCCGATCAAGGTGTTCTACGACTCCGCCCCCTCGGACGCGGAGGGCACCTACGGCGTCTACGACGAGGATGCGAACCTCGTCCGCGTCGAGCTGGGCGAGGAGTTTGCAGACGACTCCTCAGTTGACATCCGTGCGGTCGGTAACAACAAGTACGGCTGGTGGACCCTGGTCAGCGATTTCGGCGCGTTCTGGTAACTGCCAACTCCATCTTTCCTGCGCTCGATTCGGTCGACAGCCCGGTCGCGACGGGCCGCAGGCATTGCCCGGCTCGGAGGCATCGTATCCGGCTTGACTGCTACCCCAACACACCCCACTGCAACCGTCCCGACTGCCACACTCTGTTCATCTGACGACGCCGGCATCCCGGGCAGGGAATCCAGCCGGCGTCACGTGAGTCTCCGCGGCTCAGTCCGGGGAGACGCACCAACCATGTCACGGAAAACAGGCGCAATCCGAATCGTCTTCGGGATCCTGCTGTACCCGGTCAACATCGCCGTGTCGATTCTGTTCCTGGTCATCGTGTTCCCGTTCGCGATCCTGGACATTCTCGCACAGGTGTTGCTGGGAAGCAGCCCCATCCCGGGCCGCAAGGTCGTGATGTCGATCCTGGACTGGCAGCGTGCCTATCTAGGGTACGTCACGACTGGCGAAGGCGATCGACCACTGAAGTAACCATGCACACAGACACACTGCGCCACGAGCCCGAGAGAGACGGCGCTCGTGGCACCAACAGAGGGAACGAGCATGCGTAGGCGGGCGACCGTCCTCGCGGCCGCGCTCGTCCTCGCGACCGCCACGACCGGCGTCGCAGTCGGCAGCGTCGCGGCCGACGACGGCGGCTTCCTCGACGGCATCTTCGGCGACGACGAGTCAACGGCCGACAACGAGACAGACGACGGCCTGCTGAGTATCGACAGCCTGGAGACGATCTGGGCTGGCTACAAGGGAACCGCCGAAGGCGGCTATCAGCGACTCCTCAACCTGGGCGAGACGGCGGATGCACAACTGACAGCACAGGAGGTTCAGACATTCGTCAACGAGCACAACGAGTCCTTCGAGCGGTACATCAACGCCCGAACGACGGCGACGACGGACTTCGATGTCGTTGCCATCGAGTTCATCGACGAGAGTGGCAGCGACACGCGGTACCTGGTCGCCGACGTCGTCGACGGCAACTACACGAACGGCGGGATGGTCGCGACGACCGATCGCACAGTCGACGAGAGGTGCGAACTCGAAGACCAGGCTGTCGCGAAGGCCATCGAGGAGCTACGGTCGGTCTTGGATACGTACGTCATCCCTGGCGAGGATATCGACACCAAGCGCCTCGCCGAACTCAACACGCAGTACCTGCCCGACGTGTCCTGCTCGTTCCTCAAACTAACCTGAACCACACATGAGTACGAAACTACAGCAAGCAACTGACAGCGTCGATAGCACCGCAATCAAACAAATCGGGAAGTTCCTGGGCGTCCTGTTCCTGTTCAGCCTGGTGTTCTTTGTCGCACTGCTGATGTTCGCGGCGATGGGTCGCCAGGGGTCAACGGGCTCGCTCCTGCTCGCCATCATCCTGATCGGTGGGGCGAACACAGGGCTGCACTACGCACTCTCGCGCCGGGGCTGGTAAGATGCCGGCGGAGACTGCCCGCAACGTTCTCGGCAGCCTCGCCGCGGCCGGGATGGCCGTCGTTGGCGCGCTCGGCTCGCTCGTCGGCTGGGTCTGGAGCCAGATGCGGGGCGCGGCCGGCAACTGGCGGGACTTCTTCTCGGACCGAGAGTGGTTCGAGGACCGCGCCCGTGGCTGGTTCGCGTTCACTGTGCTGGCTCCGATCCGCTACTACGGCCAGCTCGTGAAGTGGGCTATCGCGGGGACGCCACGGGAGCAGATCTACGCGGCGGCCGCGCTGGCACTCTCGCTGACGATCGCGTCGTTTGGCGTCCTCACAGTCATCGCCGTTGCAGTGTTCGTCCCGCTGGTCATCATCGGCCTCCTGCGGATGATCCCGGCGGTCAACGACGGCTACGACGGCCTGCGGGAACAGGGCAGCAAACCGGCGAAGTGGATCCGAGAATGACGCCCAGACGAACACTCCTCGTGGTGCTGATCATCATCGCGACCGTCGCGATGGCTGTCCCCGCCACTGCCCAGACTGAGACCACGACGGCCTGCGACCAGTCGGTGACACACTCGTTCCGGACGGCCAGCGCCGAGACGACCTGGAACGAGACGGCAGACGTCGCGAGCACGGAGTCGAACACGCAGGTCAGCGTCGCCGACGGCACGGGCTTCGTTCGCGTCGCCGGCGAGAACCCGAACGGCTACTGCACGACACTCACGGTCGAACTCCCGGCCGACATCGTCACGCCGTCGGACCTCGGAACGGTCGACTCGCTCAACGAGACTGTCGAAGCAGACTGGCGCGCCGTCCAGAACTTCTCGACCGGTGCGGAGTTCACCCGCATCACGTTCACCCTGGCGGCCGGCCAGAGCGCGGCCTTCGCGCCGAACAAGGCTCGCGTCGTCACGCTGGCCTGGGTGACCGAGACTAAGCGCCAGTCAAACAGCATCGTCGACCGCATCAGCGGTCTGTTCCGCGGCGACGACGCCCTCGACCAGCGCACGTACACGATCGAGGGCCAGCCCGGCAACCGGAAGACAGTCCCGCTGACGAGTGCAAACACGTCGGCGACGGTCACCGACTGGATCGCGGAGTACCGGACGGCCGACGGCAGCTGGCAACCAGTCGGCCAGGACCCAGAAGCAGCGGTCTACTACACCGAACCGTCGGAGGACGCCCTCCGACTGCACTACAACGAGGACACCACCGTCCGCTGGACGGCGAACCCGACCTTCGCTGAGAAGATCAGCTACCAGTGGTCGGGCTACTCCGCCGGCTGGGACGGCCTCGGTGACCTCGCCGACTCACTCCCGTTCTGAGCATGCAAGGCAAATACTGGATCATCCTCGTGGGTGCGGCCCTCATCGCGCTCCCAGTGCTCGTGACGCCGGCGGGCTGGATGCTCGCCGCCGGTCTCGTCGCGCTGTGGCTCGTCCTCACACTGGCCGGGCCGTGGGCCGTCCGCGAGGTGTTCGACCTCAAGAAGAGCAGAGAATCGGGCATGAAAGCAAAGCAAGTCAGCGACCGCCTCGCTGGCTCCGACGACGAGAGGTACCGCCGATGAGCAACTGGTTGATCTTCGGTGCGATCATTGGTTCCGTCGCGGTCGGTCTGCTGGCGTACGCACGCTGGGGCTCGACCGGCGGCACCTTCCGTGATGCCCTGTCGGTCATCCGCAACGGCTTTTTCGTCCTCGCTGGGGTGTCGCTCATCCTCGGCGGCTTCGTCATCGTCGGCAGCATCGTCATCGCGGTGTTCGTGTTCCTCGGGACGTCAGCGTTCCTCTCACTCCGAGAGGACCTCGTCCGGAACGCGGTCGCACCCGACCAGTAGCGAACTTCTCATTTCCAACGTGATTGGAAAAATGGCACTCGAACATGCAGCAACAGTCGAATCGTTCGGTGAGAGTCAACAGCACCACCGGCTGTACATCCCGAAAGACATCCGCACAGACTCGGACTACCCACTGGCCGCCGGCCTGGACGTGCAACTGCGCGTCGTCGGGCCGTGTGTCCTGGTCGTCCCGCAACGCCGCTCGTCACTCGTCGAGACCGTCGCCGACGTCATCGAAAAGGAGGTGCTCTGATGCCCGACGATGACGACCTCGCCGAGCTGGAGCAGATCCGTCTCGAACTTCGTGACTACCGCAACGAAGTCGACGATCCGGACCTCCGCGAAGCGATCCACGACTGGCTCGACGAGAGTCACGAGCGCGTCGACGCAGACACCATCGCCGAGTTCATGAACGGCCGCCTGACGCAGATGCTCTCGGACTACGAGATGTTCTACTCCTCGGAGGTCGACAGCCCTGGCGAAGCGTTCCCGGATGACTGCTCGGACTGTCGCCACTACGGCAGCGCCTGTCCGGTCTTGGTCGGCCCCGTCGAACCGGAGTTTCGAGAGCGACGCCTGGCCGAAGCCGAGACGGAGTCCCAGCAGCGACAGGTGTTCCAGCAACAGGCCATCGACACGGGCTGCAAGCGCATCCCCGAGTTCCTCGAAGAGTGGGACGAAGAGCACGCCGACTTCGTCCGTCGTGGTGATGACTTGTTGTACAGGGCTCAACAGGACATCCAGGACCCGGACGATCTCCGGGTCGATGACGGAGGTGTTGAGGTGTGATATCGGAACTGAAGAGAGCAGCGAACTACCTCGCTGCATCGACCGCGCTACATCTGCTGCTGTTCGTCGTGGGTGTGAACCCGGTGGCCGACTCACTCGGCTTCGCCGTCGCATCGACGTTCACATTCAGCGATGTCGGTGTGAGTTCCTACATCCAGCTGTATCTCTTCGTCGTCTCGGTGCTGTCCTGGGTCATCGTAGCAGTCCTACTCTGGATCGCTGTACGCGTCATCAGGCGACTGCAACGGACGAGAGACTCTCCCTTCGGAGGTGTTGACACGTGAGCCCACTCGTGTTGATCCTGATCGTCGGCGGAACACTCCTCGTCGGCATCGGGTTCATCATCTGGCTGGTCAAGCGCGGGACCTTCGAACCAGACGCCACGAACACTGACAGCGGCGACGAGCGCGCAAACCTCTCTGCACGGCAGCGCGCCGAGGACTGGTCGGTCCCACTCCGCCGCCGCTACAAGGCACTGCCCGGGCCGGCCCGGATGCTCGTCGCGACCATCGTCGTCCTGGTGGTCGCGCTGGCAGCGCTGATGTACCAGATCCTCCAGAGCGGCAAGCCACTGGGGCAGGTCGTCGACATCCGCATGGCTGCAGCGACCATCGGCCTCATCGGTATCGGCGGCGGCCTCTGGCTGGAGCGCTGGTCGCGCGACCGCGTCCGGTACGCGTACGTTTTCTACGAACGCGAAGGCGGCGACCCAGACAGCGAGCGCATCCCGTTCATGACTGACTCCCGGGAGTTCCGCGACGGCGCGGAAATCATCAAGGAAGTCGCGAGTTCGCGCCTCTTCGGATTGGCGTGGCGCTACCGCCAGGTAGCAGAGCGGCGTGGCCTCCGCGAGTCCCAATCGCTCCCCGAGGACATCGTCGAGCACATGGTCCCGGAACACGCCTGGGAGTGTCCTGACGGCAACGTCGTCATCCGAACGCACGCGGAAGGCGACCAGGTCCTGACCGGCGCGACGGAGCCGGACAAGACCTACTCCTCACCGCGGCAACTCTCCCGCGAGGAAGCCATCAAACTCCGCGAACAGCGCCAGCGCATCAACGCCGAACTCCAGAACGTCCGCGCGACGAACGCCGAACTCATGCGCCAGATTCGCCAACTCCGGAAGAAAATCAAGAACGAGGAGTACAGCGAACGCGAGGACCTCATCACAGACCTCGGACAACTGCTTGAACAGTTCGCGCCGATCCTCAACGACCACTACGACAACAACACCAACGGCCACCGGCCGGATCCGGCCGAAGCCATCGCGAACGGGGGTGACGAGTGATGCCGAACAAAGACCAAAAAGCAACTCTCGATTTTATTGAAGAAACAATCGAAAGCCCAGACGACCACAATCGGGCGGCTAGAGAAATCGCACTTGCTGTTGCTGAACGAGTTGATGAAGTCATCGAATCAAACGGACATCCTGTCGACCTCACTATTGAAATGGAAATTAGTGGTCATGGGGGTGACAACTCGTGAGACGAGTCGTCGCACTCGCGGCCGTCCTCACGCTCCTGTGCATGACTGCGTTCGCGCCCGTGCCCGCTGCGGCCGCGAACGCGACCGCGGGCAACGTGTCCGCGACGCCGACGGCCACGACCACGGAGACGCCGACTGCGGCGACGCCGACAGCAACGCCGTCGGATGGCTTCGAGTCGACGGTCTCGGTCCGCATCATCCCCGTCCACTACGATGCAGACTACCTCTCGGCCCGACAGACGACCGAGGGAATCGAAACGACCGGCCCCTTCGCGACGTTCGAGCTGGGTCGGGCAGCCGACCAGGTGGAGATCGTCGAGCCCGGCGCTCGGGCGAACCTCCTCGCCGACGGTCGGCTCGTGAAAGTCGAGTACAGCCAGGGCGCGTCGCCGGGCGAGCAGTCGCTGTATCACCTGCGGCTGTACTATCCCGACGGCCAGCAGGAAGTGTCGCTGTACGCCTCGCAGACCAACGTCAGCGTCACGGGTGGCGAACTCACTGGGTACCGACCGTTCGTCGAGGACATGCTCGACAGCGCCGAGGAGGAAGGCTTCGAGCGAAACCCAGAGGGCGCACAGAACTACCTGGACTACCTGCAAGAGCGAAGCCAGCTCTTCCAGAACTTCTTCTCGGAGAAGTTCGTCCAGGCGATGCTGCTGATCTGGACCTGGATCCGCAACCCTGTGGGTCTCGGATTCACGATCATGGCCGCGGCACTTGCGGCGACCTGGCTGTACCGGAATCACGGCCGCGTCCTGGATATCATCTCGTCAGACCCAGGCAAGAGCCAGCGCCGGCGGGAACGCATCGAACTCGACCGGCAGGAAGCTATCGCGACGGCCGCTGACGAACATCTGAGCGAACTGTCCGAGATCGGGACGATGGGCGAGGTCTACTGGGACGACGCCTACACCGTCGCGACGGTCTACGAGTTGGCCGAACTCTTCAGGCAGGGTATCCCGGTCAAGGACAAGGACGAGGGCGAGATCTACCACATCGGCGGCGTCGACGACCTCTCGCCGTCGAACATTCACGGCTCGTGGCTCGAACCCGTCGTTCGCGATGGCCGCCTCGCCAGTGTCGAGATTGCACTCTCGCATGGGGCGGCCGCGCTGCATCGGATGATGTCGAAGTACGGCATGGCGCTGGAGTACCGAGAGACCTACGAACAGGTTCGGGACCTCCAGGAGCAACTCGACGAGAACGCTGGCTACGGCCGCCGCCACGACTTCGACGTCAGCGGCAGCCCGTCCGGAGGTGACTGACTGTGGCGCTTCTCGATACCGTGGGCCTCGTTCTCGGTGGCCTGCTGGTGCTGGCCGGTGTGGGCTTCGGACTGTACTACGGCGGCCGCTGGCTCCTCACCTCCACATTCCGACGGAGTCGCGGCCGACGGGCGAAGCGACTGGTCGGCCTGGCAGCGATCGTCCTCTTCGTCGCCGCCGTCGTTGGCCTGATCGCCGTTCTCGTAAACGGTGTCTCGACGAAGACCAGCGCCTACCCGATCCTGAACCTCGTCGGAACGGTCTACTCCTCGCCCTGGACGTACGTCATCGTCGGCGCACTGCTACTGCGGAAGGTCATCGTCTTCCGCCGCGGCCGGTACGCCAAGCAGGCGGCCGCGCAGACGGGCATGGACACACGCAGCATCAAGCACCTGGCCGCGGAGGCGCGCTCGCCCGACGGGACCGCACGCGTGGTCGCGACCGCGGACGACACGCTCACCGACATCGAGCGCCGAATCGACGAGACGCTCCGGACTGGCGAAGACGACACGCTCACGCCGGCCGCAGATCCGGGAGAAGTGTGGAACGACATCTACGCTGCCGAGAGAGAGGCGCAGTCGCTCGTGACGCGGCTGGAGAACTCTGCGTGGTCACACGTTCTCGATGACGAGCTAACCGAGCACAGACCACTGCAGCCGGGGACGGGCGACCACGAGACAGACCCGGACCCAAAACCCACGACCGACGACGTCGGCTTCTGGACGGAACTCAAACACTACCGGCTGGACCTGGCGTCGGCCATCAACTTCTCGAACATCCTCTGGCAGTTCCTCCTGCCAGCCCTCGTCACGGCGACGATCGTCCTTTCGCTGCTGGGCGTCTGGGTCGGTCTGGCCTGGTACCCAGTGGTCGCCCTGCTGGGGCTGTTCGTCGGCGCTGTCAACTACTATCGCCATCGCCGGAAGGAAGCTCGCCGGCTCGACAGCCTTCGCGACGACGCCGAGGGCAGAGACTGGAGCATGGTCGCGGCGCTGGTCAAAGAGGTCGAGACGCAGGAGACAACTGCGTACTACGGCTGGCTCGCCGGCCGCCGCTATGCCAGCTACGATCGCGACCGCTTCGTCAGCGACCTGGCGAAGCGAACGCACGAGAAGGTCGACCGCGGATACGCCGCGCCGTCGATCATGGAGAAAAACGCCGAGCAACTGGCGGACTACTACCCTGACCTCGCCGGCTTCCGCGACCAGGAGCGCCACGATATCCAGCTCGAACTCATCGACCGCGTTCGCGAGAGTCAGTACGGCCTCGTCCCGAAACAGCAGTTGATCGAGGACACGGTCGAGCATCGGATGGAAGAGCGCGCCGGCGGCATCTATCGCGAGGGCATGGGCTATGACCCGGGCCTGGTCCGCGTGGCCTACGACGACCTCGTGCCAGGGGCGCTGACCGAGGTAGAGGTCACGGTCGACACCGAGAACGGCCCACAGACTCTCATCGCAGTCGAGTCGACACTGGATCCGATGCCGGTCGACCGGGCGCAGGTCCGTGCGGAGTTCTCGGCGCTGTTCCGCGAGTACGCCACGCGAGAGCCACGCTACGAACTGCCGCCGTCGCCGAAAATCCAGATGCCGCCGCACCCACTGGAGACGCGAGACGCCGACCAGATGGCTGTCGGAGTGACAGAATCACCTGTCCGCGCCGACGGGGGTGACGAAGGTGAGTAGCTACGAACAACTCCAGCCAGAGGACGACGACGTCGACCAAGTCGTTGAGCGTCTCATCGCCAGTCGTCGCGAGCACGTCCAGCGCGAGTCTGAACTCACGCGCGAGGCGGCCATCCGGAAGCTTATCCGGACCATCGAGGGCAAACTCACGGGCAAGCGGGACACAGACGTCCACGTCGATGACCTCCTGACCGAGTTGCTGGAGCTGCTGGAGCGTGACGGTGACCTCGACGACGCCCTCCAGCCAGACACCGATGTCCCGGGCTGGAGCCGGGTCACGCTCAAGAAGTACCGCCGGAAGGGCGAGATACCCCGCAATCGCCTGCGTGTGTTCCGGGCGATCGTGCACGTCGCACGCGAACTGGGCTACCTCGGCGGGTACGCCGACAAGAGCCGCTACACCGCAGTCGTCATGGAGACACTGGACGTGCCTGGGGCAAACAGCAAGGTTCGAGAGGGGGAGCAGACGCCCATCGGCCGCCGGCGACTCAGTGCCGACTCGACGCAGGACCTCGATGACGCCAGAGTCGAGATCCCACACAAGGACTGCGAGCACATCATGGCAGTCGCGAATCCACGCCAGGGGAAGGACTCGACCATCGCACGCATCTGCGGGAACCTCAAGCGGGAACACGGATACAAGTGGATCTCGCTGTACGACGACGGTCGCAACGAAACGCCGATGATCGCCCTGCCGAACGAAGACCCGGCGATTCACGACGTCCTCGACGAGTTCGGCCAGGAGCCACGCGGCTACGAGACGACGGTCTTCGTCCCAGCTGTCGAGTCGCTGCCCGACAAACTCCCGGCGAATCACGAGCCGTTCTCCATCGGCCTCAACGCACTGTCGCCCGAACTGGTCGCACAACTCGCCGGTGAAGAGATCTCGTCGGAGTCCACGCAACGCCGCATCCAGAAGGCACTCTCGGAAGCGCGTGGCGCAGATGGATCCGTGGAGGCGCTCATCGACCGGCTGCAGACCTACGCCGATGAGACGACGGCAGAAGTCCAGGTCACGGGGCTGCGCGACGAGGATGACCTCGACGACGCCGAGGATGAGGATGCTACGCACTCGTACCACATGGGCGAGGACGAATTGCTGAGCAACATCGCCGAGTCGCTGATGCTGCTGGCCGCGGAGGGCCTGCTCCGGGACTCTGGGGCAGAGACGAACATCGACATGCGGGAGATCATCGCCGACAACGAGAGTGTGGCCGTCCTCAACGCGAACTTCGTCACGGACTCGCTGAAGTACCTGCTCACGGACCTCTGGCTCCAACTCATCTACCGCGCTCGCGACCAGGACCCACGACTCCCACGAGTAGCCCTGGAAATCCGCGAGTTGAAGGACCTCGCGCCGTCGAAACTTGGCGACAGTGCGCACTCCCACATCGTCAAGAGCCTCCAGCAGACGTTCTTCTTCCTCTCGTCACAGGGTGGCAGCCGTCGCATCCTCATCGCCGGCTCGACGCAGAAACTCAACGACGTCTACAAGCCGGTCCGTGGGAACATGCCGATCAAGATACTGCTGCAGCTGGGGCCGGAGAAGATCACGGCACTTGAGAACGCCGGCTACAACCTGAGTCCGCGGCAGAAGAACCAACTGAAGGACTATCCGACGGGCTGGGGGATGATCTACAACCTCGGATCCTGGAAGTGGCCGATTCAGTGGGCCGGCGCGCACTGTGGCCTCGGGATGGGCGACATCCCGTGGCGCGACCGGTACGGACGAGCGGCGGGCTTCCGCGTGGCGACGCGCTCGACACGGGAGCGGCCGTGGTACGATGTCTCCGGGACGAAGGTCACGGACCGGTCGCCAGATGCCGGCGAGTGGTATCTCACGACTGACGACGTCGAGGAGGCTGGTGGTTTCGAGGCAGCAGTCGAGCAACGTCGCGAAAACCAGGTCACGAGCACGCTGCTACTCGAATCTGTTGACATCGACACTGACCGGAAGCTCGAACTGCTCTCGCAACAGGACGCACGGGAGCGTCTGCTGCAGCGGATCCGTGACCAACACGAGTTTCCGCAGGAACTGGAGACCTGGCTCGACTATGATTTAGGCCGGATCGACGAACTTCTCAACGTTCTCCGGGCGATTCGGGATGGTACGCACACGAGTTACGCTGAAATTGGTGACGAGTGCGGCAAGAGCGGGTCGACCGTCGGGAATTACTTCAGCCGTGGCGAACAGCCGCTCCAGGGAATCGCTGCAAAGCGTGGCGACATCTATCAACTGACGAACGCTGGGAAGAGAGCATTGAGTTTCCCGTGGCGTGACTATCTCGACTGATGTTACTTTCCCCAGCCGACCACAGGCTTTCCCAACCGATGAGAGAGGGATAATCGAAAGAAGGGATTGGGTTGCTTATGCGCGTTCCCGCGTTCCCGTGGGTCCCGCCGTAGGGTATACAGTCTAAAGTTCGCGTGTGTATCGGGAGATCGGGGTGGACGGACTGGAAATACATGACAATATCCCGCTCAACAGTTCGAGAGGGGCGATTTTCGCCGGCTGAACCCGGATATAGCGGGGGGAAACCGGTCAATCATCGGGTTTCGACCTCGACGAGCTGGCAAACAGAGTCTGTCCACTGTTCTGAGGGATGAAATGGGAGTGTTGGCCACGCAATCTCCCCACGCGATACGAACCCCGGTGCCGTCTTGTTTGACAACCCAGATTGTCGACCAGGCGACGTCAGGTCTCGCCACCGGATGGAGTGTGGAATTTCTGTCCTGGGGAGAACTGCGTGAGTTCGTCGATTCGGGCTTCGAGCGTTTCGATTTCCTCGCGCAGTTCGTCGGCTTCTGGGTCGTCGGTCGCAGCGAGTTGGTCCTTGAGTCCCTGGAGTCGGGTCTCTTTGCGGTCTTCGTCAACCTCGGCCTTGCGAACGTACTCGCTCTCGTCGATCTCGTAGACCTCCTCGGGCGAGAGTTCGGTCACCTCGAGGGCCTCGTCGACTTTGTCGGCATCGACTGTGGTCACGCGCTCGCGGTCGATACCCGCTTCTTCGAGCGTTGCCAGCACGTCCGGATCGTCTTTGAGCGAGCGGTATTCCCGACTGGTCCGCTGGACGGAACCGAACTGACCGTGGACTGGCTGGTCGTGATGAACACGGTCCAGCAGGAGGTCCGCCACGTCTTTGCGCAGGTCGTCAGTGCCGCGCTGGACATCAGACAAAAGCGTGTAGAGATTAACCAGCGCTGGTGTCTCCATCGTTTCGAGGTCGTCGACGTCGTGGCGTTCCATCGCGTCGACGAGCAATAGCAGGTCCGCATAGACCGGGCGGTCGGGTTCTGCCCGTTCGTCACCTGCGGCTGTCTCCTCCTCGGCGGGGACCCGCTGAGAGCCGGTTGGCTTGTCACTCGCGCGAATCATGCCGGCCTGCGCGTCGATTTCGAACCGTGGATGGAGTGTCAGCACCGCCGCGTAGGGATCAGCGTCTGGCGGCAAGCGGTCGATATCGAACCCGCCAGGAGCGTCTTCGACGCGGCGGATCAGCGTCTCGAACTGGTCGCGCTGGAGGGGTTGGCTGTCCCCGCTTTCGGCATATTGGATGACGATCCGAGCGTCCTGGACGCTCGTAATGGTGAACTGCTTTCCAGAGAGTGGACTCAACAGGGTTGCGTCCCCATCAAGCTCGTCACATTCGTCGCGGAGATTTGCCCAGGTTCCGCCTACAGACATGGCGGTGAGTAGGACTGGCCCCTACAAGGGTGCTTGGACACACTGCCCCACTAAAATACCAAAATGGCTCGACAGTTCTTCCCGATGGGTTCTCCACATCGTCCGACCAGGCGGGATTACGACGCTATTGGGTCACGAACGAGCGCATCTGGTCGTACTCGTCTGAGGGGACCCTGTCAATCGAGCGTAATCACGGCCGTGCCGCGCTTGTGTCCAGTGTCGACGTATCGATGTGCCTCGACGATCTCCGCTATTGGGTACCGTCGCCCGATCACCGAGCGGATCTCCCCGGCGTCGAGGAGTTCTCTTAGCTCCTTGAGATATTTTCTCCGCACGCCCGCCGACTTCATCCCCGTGGCCGCGAAGACGGCCCGCCTGTCGCCGACCAGCCTCGTCCGGGCCATGTTGAAGAGGATTCGTCCCGACGGGACCGTCGTCACATACAGCCCGCCTGGGTTCAGCATGCCCTTGAACTGCGCGAACGACCCCTTGCCCACGGCGTCGAAGATGACATCGTACGTCTCGCCTGTTCCTGCGACGTCGGTGGTCGTGTAGTCGACGACCGCGTCGGCGCCGAGCGAGCGCACGAGGTCGACGTTCCTGGTGCTGCAGACGCCAGTGACCTCGGCGCCGATGTGAGCGGCGATCTGAACGGCGAACGTCCCGATGCCGCCCGAGGCGCCGTTGACGAGGATGGACTGGCCCGGCTGGAGGTCGGCCACGTCCTGGAGGAAAAGCATCGCCGTGAGGCCGTTGTCGGCGACCGCGGCGGCCTCGGCGTCGCTCACGCCCGGGGGCGTCAGTTCGAGCGTGCCGTCCTCGGGAACACAAACGTACTCGGCGTGCGCGCCCGACTCGGGTGCGGTCGTCCCGAACACCCGGTCGCCGACGGTGAAGTGGGTGACGGCTTTGCCGACGGCCGCGATCTCCCCGGCGAACGCGTCGCCTGGGATTGACGTAGGTCGTCGGAGGCCGCTGAAGAAGCGGACGGGGAACGGTCGTCCCTCGCGCATGGCCGAGTTGGCCGGTCCGACGGTGGACGCCCGGACACGAATCAACACCTCGTCCGGCTCCGGGGTGGGTTTCGGCGCCGAGTAGAGTTGGAGGACCTCCGGGCCGCCGTACTCTTTGGCTGCGACGGCTTTCATTCTCGTGTCGGTCTTAGTCGTTCGTTCGGTGGCAATCGTCGGCATTTCGAAGAAGAAGTAGGGCAGCGAGTGTCGTAAGTTGAGTGCTCGGTTGGGGGCTGTACTGGGCAGGTCTGGTTCCGGTACGCTGCGTGCAGAGACAATGACCGAGACGCACGGTGTATCTCGCACAGCAGTTCTAACAGCGGCCGGACTCCTCGCGCTCGAATCTATGGGTTCTGTTGCTAATCCCTACCAGTGCCGACTTCACGCACAAGTCGGAAACGAACCTGCGAAGCAGCCCATGTTTCCGGCGTGATCACGCCGGATACCCCGGCGTTTCGTATCGACCACTAGATACTAGGCGACGGAAAGGTAACAAAGCAACATGCGTCTGGAAGCGACCAGTGCCGACAACGAGGTCAAGGTCTGGCTGACCGACAGCGAGGTCGAGGACCTGCGACGAGCGACGGTCAGCTATCGCGACGACATCATCATCCAACTCGGCGCGTACGTCGGACTTCGCGCGTTCGAGATGCCGCAGGTCCGACCGGAGCACATCAAGACCACCGACAGCGGCCAGTACCGACTCCGGGTGCCACGCGGGAAGGACACGACCGGGAGCGGCGGCAAGCCCCGCGACGCCTATCTACCGGCCGACGTCGAGCGCGCACTACAGCAGTACCAGAACGCCGAGAACATCGCGCCACGAGACCCCTTTATCGATCTGTCCGAGCGGGGCGTCCGTGCCGCGGTGAAGCGGACGGCAGAGGCGGCTGCCGACGAGACAGGTGACCCAGACTTCGAGCACGTCTCCAGTCACGATCTCCGCCGGCGTTTCGCACAGCGCCTGCTGGTGGACGAGAACATGAACCCGCGAGTGGTCATGCAGGTCGGCGGCTGGGACTCGTTCGCGGCCATCGAGCCGTATCTGAACGCGCCCACGCCCGAGGTCGTCGACCAAGCGTTTGCTGAAGCTTCCGTCGATTGATTGGTGAGCGGATTACTCAAGTTTTCCAGATGCAGCTGAGATCCTCAAATTCATGCACTCAACACTGTATGTGTCTTCCCGAGATTTCACTTAGATTTCAAACAAAAATTTTGACGTGTATGTTTACACCTACGACTGATCACACCCGGCGGTGTCGAGCGCATCGGTCCATGTGTCGAATCGCTTGTAGTAGGTACCCGGGCTAAACTCACCCATCTTTTTCATTTCAGTCGTTGTCGGGGGCTTCCCAAGTTCCTCTTCAAGGCGCTGCAATTCCCGCAGTAGTTCGTTGTCTGAGACTTTCTCCTGTGCTGTTCGTGGCTTCAGTCCCGCAGCCTCAAGCGCCTCGTTCCACGAACCAAATCGGTTCCGGTAGGTGACTACGTCGTACTCGGTATAATCAGACATCTCGCGACGGGTCGGAGACCGTCCTAGATCATCCGCTGCATCACTGAGGTCGGCCAGCAAGGCCTCGCGTGACCGTTCATTACGATTTGGGTTCGGTTCGAGCCCTGCGGCTTCGATAGCCTGGTTCCAGGATTCGAATCTGTTTTTGTACGTTTCAATGCCGTGATGGCCGTGATTGTTCATATTCCGCTCCGAGGGAGTCTTGTCGAGGTCCTCCGCTAACCGCCGGATTTCAGCGAGTAACGCATTATCTGGAATTCGAATGCCAGTCGGTTTGTCAATATTCGCGGCATCAAGCGCATTGGCCCATGAACCGAACTCGTCTCTGTAATCGAAGATAGCGTAAGTACTGTGTTTCTCTATTTCGTTGGGAAGTGGTCCTCTCCCGAGGTCGTCAGTCAAACTCTGTAAATCATGGAGCATCTGCTCCCGTTGAGATGACATAGAGAAGTGTTCCCCTGTCACTGGTGTAATTACTACTGGTCGTTTGCCAGGAAGCGGTAAAATTCCCTTCTTCAAAGGAGCCATGACTGGCTTCACGGGCGTGATGAACGGCTTCCAGGGGAGCCTGAATCTGCTTCAAACGGTGGAATACCTCGCTCTTGGGCCTGAATACAATGAGGTAATGGAGTGATTGTCCTGCTAAGCGCGCTGCGGTAAGGCGCGCGGTGAACAACTATGGAACGACGCAAATTCCTGATCGGAATGGGATCGCTCGCCGCTGGCGGGGCGGCTGCAATGGGTACCGGTGCGTTCACTACGATGAGCGCAGAGCGGAGTGCGAATATCAATGTCGTGAATGATTCATCCGGTCTTGTCAGTCTCATTCCGGATGGTGAACAGGTCTGGGAAGATAACGGCGAACTCTATATTAACACGAGTATTGGCGATGGCGATGCCGGGAACAATGAGGGGAGTTACGGTGTGAACCAAGACTCCACATACCAATTCGGTGAAACTGAGGACGCAACGTGGGATATTGAAAAGTATCGTGGTGAAGGGGCGGGTGCAGCTGGTTACTTCGACGTTGACAGCAAAGACGATAGTTATGCTGAGTGGTATGGAACCCATTTCTCGGGCGAAACTGAAAAGGAAACTGCCCGCGCCTGGGGTTCTGCCAGTTCTCTTCCTTCCCTCCCTGGCGATGGCTCTAACACGGTGATTGAACCTTTCTTTACAGTGCAAAATAATGACTCGCAAGCCCACGATATCAGATTGACGTTTGACGATGAGATCGTCGTGGCTCTTGGCGAGACTATGGACATAGACATAGACGACGGTAGCGACGAGTTGTATATCGAGTTCGAGGATGTCGGTGCCGGGGAGATCGTTGCTGTCGCGCTCGTCGTCTTAGCGGGTGACAGTACGGTGGATGCGGAAGGAAGTATCACCGTGAGCGCCAACTAAAACAAAATCAGAACTTCAGGGAGAGACTGAGACGCTCGCGTTCGGTTAGTGACAGTTCCCTCTCCTGATATTACAAATACCAATGACAAACAGACGAAAGTTCCTGATCGGAATCGGATCGCTCGCCGCGGGCGGGGCGGCTACAATAGGTACGGGGGCGTTTACGACGATGACTGCGGACCGTTCCGCGAACATGAATGTCGTGAATGATGCAAATGGCCTAATTACGCTTCAACCGGGAGCAAAAGCTGACGAACGTGTCTATTATGATTCTGGTAGCTTGGTGATTGATTTCACAAGTGATCATAATGACGATGGTGTCGTAGAGGGACAGGGGGTTAATGTTGATTCGCGGTACCAAGTTGGCTATTTCGGGAAATACGACTGGATGCCCCCAGAAGACAAAATCTACCCACCAGAAAGTGCGGGGTCTGGTGATCCTTACGAACTCCCGGCATTCTCTATTCTCAACCAGGACACTATTGCACATTCAATCACTATTGGGTATGATTTCACGAGTGATCCTGGTGGCTCTGAGATTTTTATCATGGGATCGTCCAGATCAGCAGATGCCGTGGACTCCTCTTCGAACATCCCAAAACGCTCTGACTGGTTCCCCGGAGGAGACGGAGAATTAGTTTTCAAAGATTATGGAGACGATGGCCAACCAGGTGACATTCGATTAAAACCAGGTGGACGCATTGGAGTCTCCCTCTTCATAGACACAACAGGTGGTTCAACTGATGATGACCTCTCCGGAACACTAACAGTTTCCTCTGACTAATCTTACTTCCGCGATTGAATCTCAGCCAATCGCACAATCATACCTCTTTAGTTAGGAGATGAACCGTATGACAGCAGCTGCTTAGGTGGCGGTTGCGCGTCCAAAGAAACGCTTCTCCAAAATTGCACACACATCGATAACGGAGTGTGTGCAATCTCGATTCATTCGGATGCAATTCTCGAACGTTGACGAGGCGAATGCTGTTGTTGAGATGGCTCCTTTATATATAGATCTGTAGTCAGCCACTCGAAAAAACTAGGATGCTGGGGTGTGTGCAACAATACAGATGCGACTCCGGATGAACGACGAGCGCGAGCGTCGGTACGAGGCACTCCTCGAGGCGACCGGTGAGAATACGAAGAGTAAAGCGCTCGATACGGCGGCCACCTACTACACCAGGATGGCGGGTGGGACCGATGCAGTGCCGACTGGGAAGATTAAGGATCTGATTGAGCTAGCCGAGGAGCAGGGCAGCGTCACGCCGGCGGAGATCGCTGATGTCCTCGACACTGATGAACTTCCTCTGCAGTTTGAGACGGAGTGGTCCGTCGGCACTCAGAAGTAGATGGCCTTGTTGAGATCCTTCGAACGTGACAGGTTTCAGCGGACGTGCTGAATACAGAGCGCAAATTCAGCACCGACTCTCCGGTAACCAAATACGGCAAGATGTGACCGAGATGACTGGGATAGTGTCTACTCATTCACGAAGTTTAGTCTATCGCGACCTATTGGCTGGTTATTTTTTGCGACCGATTTGGTATATAACGGCATAGTCAGCGACGGTGAACGGGTTAGGAAAAGGACGGTCAGTCGGTGCTGATGTCGGTATCCACGCTAACCGTCGCAGTGTCTACCACAACGCCCGAGTCGTTAGTGTACGGCGCATCAACGACACTGCTATTGAAATCGTATTCCCTGTTGTTGTTCGTGTCCAAGTGGGTAATCGCGGCGAGAGTCATTTCGTCGTCGATGTTGTCATCCAGTTCAATACGCACGTCGTAGTGTGTACCCGCAACTAGGTACTCGCTGGTCCCGATCTCGTCGCCTCCTGCATAACCAGCGCGGATGGTCACAAAGCCACCTTCCGATGTTACTACGCGGTCGATATTGACTATCTGGGTGCCGTTTTGTGCGACGGATTGATTACTGAGTCTAATACCCGCCACAGATTCGGTCGCATCTTGGTTGCGGACAATATATTCCCAATCGTCAAAGGGTTCTCCGTTACTGTACTGGAATGCCCCCACAGGAGCGTTGTAGTTCATGACGCTCTCATATTCCGAAAACGGAACCTCTTTGGAATCTATCCCTTTGTACAGGTCTGGATCTAGTCCTACCGAATGACCAAGTTCGTGCATGAATATGTTCGCGGTTCTCTCATGAGAATACCTCTCCTCACCATTAACGCTCGTCTGGAATACAAATGAATCACCGCCGGCAAAACCACCCACATCATCACCATCGGAACGTGCTTCACGTACTGCTATAGCATAATGATATCCGTAACCCTCATAATCAAAATGTTTGTTGGCTATTGCGTTCTTCTGTTCTTGCTCAGTTGTTGGTTCAGTTTCGATCGACTCATCAAGAACGATATGCAGTGAAATACCGGTTGAGCCATCAGGATTGTCAATGGGCGCCTCTTCGTATGCTTCTGCGACCAGATTCATAGCCTCCTCACGTGGCTTATATGACTGCATATAATCAACTTCGACAAAGACGTCCATCCGTAGTGGACTCGACTCAGATAGTGCTTCAGAATTGAGTTCAGCCCCGTCTGTGAGGCCATCCCCATCAGTATCAGGATTAGTAGCATTTGTTCCATACTTTTTGAATTCCAGATCACTCAGTCCGTCTCCATCTGAATCTGGAGACAGAGGAAAAGTTGACCCATTAATCTCTATGTCATCACTCAGGCCATCTCCATCGGTATCCTCATCCGTCGGGTCAGTGGAGTGGATTAATGCTTCGTCTGCATCACTGATTCCATCACTGTCAGAATGACTCAGTAATGGATCAGACTTCCACCGATTGATTTCTTCTCCATCCTTGAGACCATCCCCATCCGTGTCAGGGTTTGTGGGGTTAGTCTCGTACTTGGTAACTTCTGATCCATCATTAAGTCCGTCACTGTCAGAATCAGCACTTGTTGGAACCGTTCCGTATTCATTCAATTCTGCACTGTCTTCTAGGCCATCTCCGTCACTGTCTATGAGCCCGGGATTTGTTCCTAATTCTACTTCTCTTCCGTCTGAAAGTCCATCGCTATCAGAATCAGCACTCGTTGGATTCGTTCCGTATTCATTCAGTTCTGAACCGTCGTTAAGGCCATCTCCATCACTGTCTGCGATCTCGGGATCAGTTCCTAATTCTGCTTCCCTGTCGTCTGAAAGGCCATCACTATCAGAATCAGTCGTTTGGTCATTAGATGGTGTCAGTTCTGAATCCGTTCCCGACGCTGTTTCTTTCGACGATGAAGTGTCTGTTGCCGTTGACGATAAAGAGTCTGTGGCTGACTGGTCTGTACCCGAACCTGAGGCTGTCGCAGTAATATTACCATCTGGAACAGAAGTGGGCTCCAAAATATATAGTCCAGTTGCAATCCCTACAACAAACAGGGAAAATATAATAATAACTGTAATTAACATACGTTTAAATTTCATGTATATTATCTATACATCCAATCTCAAAAAGACTTCCCAATCTTGTGGTTTTTGAGTGACAAAAAGCCACTTGTTAGATTCGAAATTACTTGAATCGATCGTAACGACGCAACGTATGAGGCACTGGCGTAACTTTCGCTTAGAGTGAGCACTGGTCTGGAGCGACCGGCTGGTCATGGAACTCACGCCGATTCCCTGCCCCACTCAACCTCTGTATCGGTCACGCTGTTACTGACAGATATAGAGTGGTTTACGAAGGAACTGATTGATACACAGCGCAAATACTGCACACGGTTCAGAGAAAATTATAAGTCATTAATCATTTTTGTAAGTGTATGGAAATTTCGGGTAGGGGCTTTGGCCGATCAGCGGCAACGGATATCGACTCTCGGCGATTGCAGCGAGGGGAGTGATGATCTGATGAGCAAGTTTCCACTGGGACGGCGAGATCTCCTGAAGACCGGGGGTTCATGCTGATGGGAGCGCCTGGAATGATTCGATCGGCCAGTGCTCAAAATGCGTCGGGTGGTGAGGTGATGTGGCTCTTTGATACGGATGGTAGTGAACGTTTCACCGCATCGCCAACAGTGGTAGATAGCACCGTCTTTATCGGGAGTGACGATCCCAGCCCTGGGAGCAGTGATGGTACTCTGTATGCATTAAATGCTGCCGACGGAAGTGAGGTGTGGTCATTTCAACCTGGGTTCGGTATTGGGTCAGCACCAACGGTGGTCGGTGGCACTGTTTTCGTTGGGACTGCTGGTGCCAAAGTTCACGCTTTGGATGTGACTGACGGAAGTGAGCTGTGGTCAGTAATGACTCGCGGGGGTATTGAGTCGTCGCCGACAGTGACGGATGGCACCGTCTTTTTCGGGAGTAACGACGGCAACGTGTATGCCCTGAATAGCGACGATGGCAGCGAGATGTGGTCGTTCAAAACAGATGATAGGGTCACATCATCGGCGACAGTGGTGGATGACACCGTTTTCATCGGCAGCGTCGATACGAACGTGTATGCATTGAACGCAAACGATGGCACGAAGGTATGGTCATTCAAAGCTGGCAGATATGGGTACGTCACCTCGTCGCCCACAGTGGCAGAGGGTACCGTCTTTATTGGGAGTGATGACGGCAACGTATATGCATTAGATGTGGCCGACGGAAGTGAGGTGTGGTCATTTGGAACTGGTGCGTCTGTCACCTCGTCGCCCACAGTGGCAGGAGGAACCGTCTTTATTGGGAGTGATGACGGCAACGTATATGCATTAGATGTGGCCGACGGAAGTGAGGTGTGGTCATTCGGAACTGGTGCGTCTGTCACCTCGTCGCCCACAGTGGCGGGGGGTACCGTCTTTATCGGGAGTATTGACAATATGTATGCGCTGGACGCCACGGATGGGACTGAGGTGTGGTCAACCAAAACTGAGAGGGGCGGTTGGACGTCATCAACGGTGGTGGATGGCACTGTCTTCGTCGGGAGAGGTGACGGCAACATGTATGCACTGCATGCTGGGGTTGAAGGATCGAGCGAAGGGTCACGAGTGAATTTGGGAACCCTCGGCCATCATCACACGTGGGCTGGCAATGAGTTGGAACCAAGTAAGCCAGAACCCGATCCTGGCGACCAAACAGTCGAGATAAGTTTTGAGAATGTACGTCTGGTTCAGGCAACAGAGAACACCCGATTGGTGGGTTCTGATATCGAAGCGGATGTTCCGAAAATCCCCGACCTCATCGTAGGGAAAGAAACAGCCGTACTGTTCGAGTTAGAGGGCGAAATTGAGACCATTGAAACGGACACGCTGACGTTTGAAGCGACGCAAGTAAGGGAATCTGGTGAGCCAGTATCAATCTCGTTTGAATTGACCAAATCTGAAGTTGAACTGCTTATGCGGGGGGGTCAAGAGATTGAAGTTTTCCATAACAAAGACTGCGTATTTGCAACAGAAGAAACAATTCTGCGACCTGATGTTACGGAGATTCAGTTGACCGCCAGACCTGACGACCCGGTAGCCTCTGCACGCCTCGTTGCCGACGATGACTTTGCCACGCGTGAAACGGGGGCGATAAATATCGGATTTATCGAACTCAAAGATGCCGAGAATGGTACGAGATACGGAAATAATGACGGGCGTATTGTCCCTGGATCCAGAGACGAAACACCACGGGACAGGTTCGAGCGACTGGTTACAGAGTATATTGAATTTATCGAGAGTAACTTTCCTGTCGCCGGGATCAATGATTTCGTCCATCCTGATGTGATGCGAGCAACAGCCGATTCGAATGATTACAGGAAAGATCTGAAAGAGGCACGTGATGCGCTAGAAATGTATACTCCAATTGAGCTTGATGTTACACTTGCAGTGGTGCCGGATTCTCTCCCCGGACAAGACGACTATTTCAGTTTTCATTCGAAAGATAACGTAATAGGCATCCACCCATCGAGTTGGCCGACCCAACCACAGGCCTCAGCTGCGATGTTGCCTGTCGGTGCCGAGACGGCCGCTCATGAAATCGGGCATCACTTTTTAGGGAATGATGGTTCCTGCAGTGAAAGCTTTGACTCCGGTGTTTTTGAAGATGAGCTTGCTATGCGGCGTGTTGCAGATGATTTTGACGACTGTACCATTTCAACTGATGAGGTCGACAATGCACACGTCCGAACTAGAGATCGGGAGATGATGATCCGGGGCTTGTCTCAAATGGGTATGATTTGTCCGATGGATCACTTTCGGTAGTCAACTTTCCAAGCCCTGTAGAATCGATTATGAGCTACGCGCACACTGTAGGAGAAACCCCGAACGCGGAGTGGATAGATACGTTCACGTATCAAAAGTTGATCGACAACGAATTTGAACCAATTCCTCCTGAAAGCATTGACGATGTCGTTGAGCCAATTCTGTCGGGAAGAGCCATCACGACAGAAAGCGGTGAGACTGAGGTCACCGCACTGATTCAGAGAGAGGGAGACCTGCACCATCGGCTGGCGACGATGGGAACGTTTCAATTACCACCAGAGACGGAAGGGGAGCTAATATTGAAACGACGACTTATCGAGACGAAGCAGTGGATACATTTCAGGGTGCTGGTACTCCCTCAGGTTCTACTGTAACTGGGGAATTCATATTTACCATCCCATTTCCCGAAAATACGAGGGAAGTGGAAATCAAGCAGGGGAATGACAATATATCATTTAATCCGATAATCCGTTCAGTTCAAGATCGAATTGAGCGGGTTCCAGATAACGCATTCGTAGATGAGCCTGAGAGACGGAGACAAGACCTGCTGGATATGCTGAGTGAACTTGACGAACAGATGGATCAAGAAGATTACGAGGCTGCGTTACAGACAGTGGCGGATTTTGAGGGTAGCATAGGGAGTTCAATAAAGGACGAGTACGAAACAGGTGCTATCCAACCCACAAAGGATGAGCTTCGTGATCTACTTGTGGACACCGAACTTCGAATCAATACAATCGAAGCCGAAGCTACTGGTGGTGGCTTATTCTTTGGTTTCTCAATAGAGGAAATCGCTGCGGGAGGAGCAGTTACAGCCGGTCTTGCATATCTAGCTTCCCGGATGATTCGAGACGAGTCTAAGTGAGACAAACTGGCACTACTGTTTGAAAAGAGTGGCGTTGTAGAATATACTATTTATTGGCATTATTGAACAGTCCTTGATGAACCCTCTATATTCAGTACGCCGTTTGTATCAACTGCTGAGGGTTTCAACAGAGCCAACCCGAAATATCTGATATCAGAGGATTCGGGAGACTTGCCATTCTTGTATCGTTCTATTCTGAGCCAGTGACAATAAGAAATAGCCGAAAGTAAACATATCCACGCTGAACGGCCTTAGCTATCTAAGAGCTGAAGCGGTTTCCGCGCGTCGACGATGCATACCACTGTCTGACAACCAGAAACCGGAGAACTTGCTGGCTCCTGCTGGGGAGGGTATTCCTGCCACGTACAAAGTCGGGCAATCTCATTGGGTAGGGTAACTCGCCCGATTTGCTACATGTAGTGGTAGTAATGGATATCCAGACTCGTGTTTTGGGCCTCGGCCTCAGCCAGGATGTTCCCCACGGCATCCGAGATCCCAATCGTGACCGGGAGCTTCGTGCAGAAGTCCGAAGTGTTCCAGTCCAGTTTCGTGAATGCCAGCATTTCCCGGCACAGTTTCTGCGGCGACGAATCACTGACCTCCGGATCCGGCTTGACCACGATCGGCTCCGGGATATTTGACGCCGGATACGTCGACAAGGCTGGGATGTACCCCTTCGTGTACAGGTAATGCTCCTCGTTATTGGGTGCGGAGATCATTGTGCCCCGAAGCGCTGGATAAATACCGGAACTCAAGGCTCGGACTGGGTGCCGTTCTCGGACTGTGATGAAATCCATCAACTCGATGTTCCCAGCACCTTTGATGAAGCCCTCTCGCTCCTCTTCCCAGAACTCCGACCGCTTGTGAAGCACCAATCGCCGGGGCTCCGTGCCCTTGTGGCTACGGTAGTGCCTGAGAATCTTCTTGACCAGTTTCTCGGCGTCGTCCTCTGCGAGGTGGTTGTTGCCTGGTCCGTGTTTCTCTCCTTCGACGGGGTCGCCTCGAAGGATGAAGTTCTCGCCTGTCTCCAAGAAAACTTGGGCCATTGCTGTCCGCGTTCGGGATTGGTCTCCGCCTCGCTCTTTGTAGAAGGAGATCCCGGCGAAGCATGTCCCGTCCTCCAGCTCGGTTAGTTTCCAGGGATGGCCGCGTTGCGCCTTGTACAGTGTTCCGACCGCGATGTTCCATGCGATCTCGGATTTGTCCTGAACGTCCTCACCGCGGAGGGTCTTCGGCTGCATCAGCTGTGTCGGCAATCCGACTTCCATCCCGAGCAGCTTGATCCGGTTGTGGAAGTCACTGGTCTCTGACTGCATCTGGGCATAGTCCTGGTGGGATGGAGTGCAGGCGTCCCACATCGCTTCGGGAATCGCGATGAACACGACGTCAGGTGGCGTCTCCTTGGCGTACAGGACTTCGAGGTTGATCTTGATGATCTCGACTGCTTCTTCCAACCGGTCCTTCCGGCTGCGGATCTGTTTCAGGTCCCGGATCTCGCCGCGAGTAATTGTCTGCCGCCACCGCTTCTGTGTGTTGAACGTGAAGTTCAGCGACGATCGTTCGCCAAGGCCAGGGAACGGTGGTTTCCACCGCTTCGACTCGTCTTCGTCGGCGGTGATCGCCAGCTCCATGTCCTTGAAAAGTTTCTCGATAGCGCCGAGAGATCGGCCAGACCCGATGTATCCGATGTTGATGACTTGGTGTTCGGATTTACCGGATGGTGTTCTTGGGCCGAACTCCATTAGCCCGACTCGAGGGTCGATGGCTTCCTCTCCGTTGGCGAACATCAGGCTGGGTTCGTCGAGGACTTCAGCGGTGAATTCGCTCATTGGAACTCTTCTAG